>CAZEFG010000068.1:1210-10250 GCA_964511355.1 uncultured Iamiaceae bacterium | reverse complement strand
GGTGAGCCACGGCAGCAGCGAGGCGTTCTCGACCGGGTCCCAGCCCCAGTAGCCGCCCCAGCCGAGGACCTCGTAGCTCCACCACGCGCCGAGGATGATCCCGGCGGTGAGGAACCCCCACGCGAACAGGGTCCAGCGGCGGGTCTCGATGAGCCAGCCCTCGCCCACCCGACCGGTGACCAAGGCGGCGATGGCGAACGCGAAGGGCACGGTGAAGCCCACGTATCCCAGGTAGAGCATCGGCGGGTGGAACGCCATCAACGGGTGGTTCTGCAACAGCGGGTCGGGCCCGAGCCCGTCGATGAAGTCAGCCGGGATGGTCCAGGTGGTGAACGGGTTGGCGGGCCCGACCATGAGGGCGAAGAAGAATCCCGCCACCACGAACATGGTGAGCAGCGCCCAACCCACCAGCGGGTCGGTGAGGCGGGCCCGGAACCTCCAGGCCACCAACAGCGTGTAGCCGCCGAGCACCAGGGCCCACAGGATGATCGAACCTTCGAGTGCCCCCCACAGGCTGGCGAAGTTGTACAGCGGCGGAGTCATCTCGCTGCCGGTCTGGGCCACGTAGCGCAGGCTGAAATCCCGGGTGATCAGTGCCCGCTCCATGGCCACGAAAGCGGCCAGGGCCCCGAGGAAGATGAGCCCGGCGTAGACCAGCCCCTGACGCAGCAGGGCCGGACGGCGGTTGATGAGCCCCACCAAGAGGGTGAACACCCCGACGCCAGACGCCACAAAGCCGAGGATGACCCCGGCCGACCCAAGGGCGGCGTTCATCAGGAGGCAGGCGGGGTGTAGTCGTCGACCCGGTCGGGGTGTTCTTCTTCGTAGACCTCGGTGTGTTTGGCCAAGGCCCGGTCGCTGACGATGAACCAGCCATCGTCGGTGGGCAACGAGGAGTCAGGCGCGACCGCATCGGGGTCGCCAACCCGGGCCCAATGGCCCTCGACCACCACCGGGATACCCGGCTGGAACAGATCGGGCGGGTCTCCCTGGAGCGAGATGGTGACGTCGACACCGTTGTAGGTGGCGATGAAGTCGACCCCACGATCAGTGGCGACGATGCTGTCGCCGTCGACCAGCCCCTGGACGCGGAATCGGCGATCGCCCAGCTCGGATCGCTGCGCCACGGCCTCGTCGGCATTGCGGAAGAACATGGTGGCGTCACCGAGGGCGCTGAACACCACCACCCCGAGGGCCACCACTATGGCTACGAGGGCGACGAGGGCGAAGGGGTTCTTGCGGCGTCTCCGCGCCGCGGGCGCCACCCGAGGCGTGAGCCGCGCCGCGTCCTCGTCGAGGGAGGTCTCGTCGGTAGGAGTCAGCTCGTCCATCGGCGGCGTTCCGGTGGTACCTGCTTGCTGAGGCGACGGCCCCGCAGCAGGAGGGTGACCGAGTAGACGGCGAGGGTTCCGAGGGTGACGCCCCACCCGGCAACGATGTAGGTCATGTCGCTGCTCATGACACGGCCTCTCTCATGACACGGCCTCTCTCATGACACGGCTCCTTCCGCAGTTGCCGGCGCGACGCCCTCGGCGCGACGGGCGTCGATGGCGTCGTCGAGCCAAAGCTCTTCGGCCTGGGTTTCGAGCCAGCCGACCCGGAATCGGTGAGTCAGCAGCCAGGTGAACAGCAAAGTGAAGGCCACGAAGCTGTAGATCATGGTGAACATGAACAGGTCGCTGGTCTGGAAGTCGAAGTTGCGGCGGGCGAGGGTGGGGTCCTGATGCAGGGTGCGCCACCACTCGACCGACTGGTGCACGAGGATGACGTTGGGCACGAGCAGGGTCCCTAGCACCGCCGCCCGACGCGACCGCACCTCGGGGGCGGCGTCGACCCGGTGCAGGGCCAGGTAGCCGACCAGCAACAAGAACAGCACCGCCGTGCTGGTGAGCCGGGCATCCCAAACCCAGTAGACGCCCCAGGTGGGCCGCCCCCAGATCGATCCGGTGGCCAGGGTGAGGGCGGTGAGGACCGCGCCGACCTCGACCGCGGAGTGCGCCAGCAGGTCGGAGCCCACCGTGCGCTTGCGCAGATGCCAGATGCTGGCGCCGGTGGCTACGAAGCAGGCCAGGTAGGCCGTCCAGGCCAGAGCAGGATGCACATACAGGAGGCGGACCAGGTCGCCCTGCACCGCGTCGGCCGGGCTGGCCACGAAGGCGAGGAAGAGCAACAGGCCGAAGGCGGCCATCACCACCAAGCCGAGTACCCGGGTGGCGCCCGAGCTGGTAGAAGACGGCGCGGCGTTGGGATGGGAGCCGACTTGGGGCGTGGTCACGAGTCCTCCAGCAGGGGACCGAAGGCGAGGATCCCAAAGCCGGTGTAGGTGAGTGCGAATACGATGAGCAAGTTGAACCAGGGCCACCCGTCGGAGGGGACTCCGTCGAGCGCGGTCTCGAAAGCACGGGTGGCGGCGATCAGGACCGGTGCCAGCACTGGAAGCAGCAGGAGCGGAAGAAGGGTTTCCCGCACCCGCAGCCCGGCGGCGAGCACGCCGTAGAGGGTACCGGCCGCAGCGATGCCAGCGGTAGCGGCCAGCGCTGATGAGACCAACAACACAAGGCCAGCCAGATCGCGACTGAACAGAACCACCACCCCGATGAACAGGACAACCTGCAACACTGCGAGTTGGGCGGCCAAGGCGATGAATTTGCCGAGGAAGACGCCGCCGGGATGCAGGCCGCTGAGCCGCAGCGCGTCGCGCACGCCGTCGCCACTCTCGACCGAGAACGCCCGTTCAACCGCGATGACGGTGACGAAGAGCACCGCCACCCAGAACAGCCCCGGAGTGGCCCGCTCGAGGGTGGCCGAGTCGGGGTCGAGGGCGAACCCGAACAGCAACAGCACCATCAGCGCCACCGGCAGGATCTGGTTGAGGCCGACGCGTGACCGAAGCTCGACACGAAGGTCCTTGCCGGCCACCAACCAGGCGTCACGGAACACTGGACGGCTCCTGGGTGGCCCCGGACCAATGAGCCGTGTCGGCGGTGATGACTCCACCGGCGATGGTGACGACGCGGCGGGCCAATGCATCGGCGCGGTCGGCTTCGTGGGACGCCAGCACCACGGTGGCGCCGGCTTGGGCGGCATCGACGACGAGCGCATCGAGCAGGTCGCGGCCGTCGGCGTCGAGGCCGGCATGAGGCTCGTCGAGGAGCCACAACTCGGGGCGACGGGCGAGGAGCACGGCGAGGGCCACCCGTCGCCGTTGACCCGCCGACAGGCGCGATACCGCCACCTGGGCGAGCCGCCCATCGAGCCCCAGCCGGGCCATGGCGTGTCGGGCATCGTCGAGGTCGGCGCGAGCAGCACGGGTCCAGAAAACGACGTTGTCGGTCACCGTCAGCTCGTCGTAGAGGAAGGTGGCGTGGGCCAACAACCCCACCCGGGATCGCACCGACAGCCGGTCCTGGCGCAGATCGACACCCAAGACGTGGGCATCTCCGGCGACCACCGGCACCAGGCCAGAGCACGCCCTGAGCAACGTGGACTTGCCGGCCCCGTTGGGTCCGCGCAACAAGACGATCTCTCCCGGGTCGACCTGAAGGTCGACGCCAGCCAGCGCGGGAAAGCGCCCGAGGAGCGAGACCGCGCCACGGAAGTGGATCACCGGCTCCATGGAGCGACCCAGGCTACCGGGGGTCCGTCGATGCGGCCAAGGCGCAAGAATCGCCGCTGAAGTTCCCCCGATGAGGCAGCGCCGACCTGGACCCCCCGGTGCCTACTTGTAGCCTCGTGGCCCGTGACCCTTCGCCTGAGCCACCGGACAGCACGCGTCGTCGGCGCCGTCGGACGCACCCTGATCGGTTTCGGCGTCATCACCCTGCTGTTCGTCGCCTACCAACTCTGGGGTACCGGCATCCAACAGGCGCGCAGTCAGGATCAGCTCGGCGACGAGTTCGCCTCCAGGCTTCAGGCCATCGGCGACGCCGACCGGCCGAGTCCCCCGTCGACGCTGCCCGACGAAACGGGCGAGGACCGACCGCCCCGCGGAATCGGCAGCAGCGGCCCGATAACCCTTCCCGGTGTCACCGTCACGATCCCACCTGAGGATGAGGAGCCGCCGTCGCTCGATGAGATCGACCCTGAGGTCCTCGCCGCTCTGACCCCCGTGCAGGGCGAGCCCTACGCCCAGATCCGGATCCCATCGATCGGCGTCGACGAGACCGTGGTGTACGGCATCCGGGTCGGTGACCTGCGCAAGGGACCCGGCATCTTCCCCAGCAACCCGATGCCGGGCACCCCGGGAAACGCCGCCATCGCCGGCCACCGCACCACCTGGGGCGAACCCTTCCACGACATCGATCTGGTGCAGCCCGGCGACGAGATCGTGGTCGAGACGCTCCAGGGTGAGTTCACCTATGTGGTGGAGGCGCACGAGGACAGCGAAGGCAACGAGGTCGGCCACTTCATCGTTCCGGCCAACGGAATCCACGTCCTCGACGACTACGGCGACGACCGGATCACCCTGGTGGCGTGCCATCCCAAGTGGAGCTCGCGCCAGCGGATAATCGTCACCGGTTTGCTGACCGAACCACCGGTGGAGCCTCCACCGACCACCGCTCCCCCAGTTGTCGATGACGACGACGAAGGGCCCGCCCTGCCCGATGAACCCGAGGACTGGGGCGAAGGCCTCGATGGCGACCGGGCTGCGCTGATGCCGACGCTGGTGTGGGGCAGCTTGTTCACGGTGGCCCTACTGGCGGCGATCGTCATCGGACGCTGGTGGCGACGGTGGCCGGTGTACCTGCTCGCTTCGCCCGTGCTGATCTGGCTGCTGTGGACCTCGTTCGTTTACCTCGACCAGCTGATGCCGTCGTATTGATGCCATGGGCGAGCGCCGACGTCACTGGATCGGAGCGTCGATGCTGGCCGCGCTGAGCGTGATCAGCCTCGGGTGCGGGGGCGCGGCCGACTCCGGCAACGCAGATGGTCCGGACCCGTCTGGCGCTTCCGCGTCGCCGGCTTCCACGACCCTTCGCCCCCCTGTCGCTCCGACCACGCTCCCCGCCCGGGGGCTGGGGATGGCTGTCCCACCGGTGACTTTGGTTCCGGCCACCTCCACCACCTCCGAGGCGGCCGACCCTTTCCGGCGACCCGGCGATCTGTTGGTAGGGGACTGTTTCGACATCGAGGGCTGGCCCGATCCTGACCTCATCGACCTCGACGAGATCCTGGCGATCGAATGCGGCGAGCCCCACACCGCCGAGGTGTTCGCCCGGGTTTCGCTGAACGACGATCCCGATGCTGCCCATCCCGGCGACGAACACGTCGCGGCCGCGGCCGATGGTGTGTGCTTCGAGCACTTCGAGGGCTACGTCGGAGTTCGCTACGTAGACACGCGCCTGGAGATCATCCACCTGCGACCGCCGATGGCGGCTTGGGTCCGGGGCGACCGTACGGTGGCGTGCATGGTGGTGAACGCCAACTTCGAACCCCTGGTCGGATCCGTGGCGGCCGAGCAGTGAGGCCGATCCGGCTATCCACGACGATCGCTGTGATGGCGCTGGTGGCGCTGGGATGCACCGACTATGTGGGTGACGACCTTCGGGCCGGTGACTACCCCGACGATGCCGCGGTCCGGTTCGAGGCGGCGCTTTCGTCCACCACCTTGGCTCCTGCCGAGCCCGAGCCCGTAGATCCGGCTGGCCTTGAGGTCGGTGCCTGCTTCGACGACCTGTCCGAACCGCCCCTTCGGGCCTTTGCCCTCGGACGCCAGGTCGGCAGCGTGCCATGCGACCAACCTCACCGCTATCAGCTCTTCGCCACCATCGACATCGCCGAGGCCGACGACGAGACCTGGCCCGGACCGGCGGCGGTCGACGAGCGGGCCGACCTGGCGTGCCTGGCCGCCTTCCCTGAGTTCGTGGGCACGGCATGGGCCGACTCCGAGCTCGATTACCTCCATCTGGCACCCAGCGCGCAAGGTTGGGCGGCGGGGTCTCGCCACGCCCGCTGCGCGGTGTTCGATCTGGGCCTGGCCGACCTCGAGGGATCGGTGGCCGACAGCGGCCGGTGAACCATCCCTGACCTGGGCTTTTGTCCGGTCTAGCGTTGGAAGGCGATGGTCCTGTACATGGTCGGTGCGAGCTTGGGGCTGGTGATCGGGTTGGTACGAGGCGGCCATCTCGGCTCTCTCGGCCACATCCGTGTGCAGTGGCCGCTCACTGCGTTCGCAACCGTGACCGCGCTGGTGGCGATCCGTTTGGGCTGGGCGGGCGAAGCCGGAGCCTTGCTGGCGCTCGCGTTGGGGGTTGGGGTGGCAGTCGCCTTGGCCAACCGACACGTCGCCGGTATGGGCGTAGTGGCGGCGGGCCTATGTTTCAACCTGGTGCCAGTGCTCCTCGACGGCGGAACGCCAGTCGAACCCGTCGGGTGGCGCGCCCCTGCCTCGGGCAGCCCTTCGCTGTCGCCCACCCAACACCCGGCGACACCGCGGACCACGGTCCCGGTGCTGTCGAGCCGCATCCCGCTGCCTGGCGGTATCGCCATCGTCTCCTTCGGTGACCTCGTCATCGCGGTGGGGGTGGCAGCCGCCGCGGCCAACGCCACGCGTCGCCCCCGTCGGTCCGGCATCTCGGCCCGGGAGGTCCTCGCCGAAGGGCCCCTCACCTTCGACCTCGCGATCCCCGGACCTGATCCGGCGCCGGATCCGGTACCTGCCGCAACGGCGCCCGGACCGATCGCGGTTCCCACGGGATGGGAGCCCGCCGACGACGACGCCGCCCTCCTCGCCGCCGCCCGGCTCAGGCCCCGGGTCTCGCTGAGTCACCCGAGCCTCCGCCTGCTCAACCGCTGACCCGATGTCGCTCGGGTCGCCGACATCACGTTGTGCGTTCGTGTCGTTCAGACTCGGTCTGACCGACGGCGTTTCGGTGGTGGCCGCTCGGTGGCAGGAGGCGTTCGAGTCGCTCGGCTATGAGGTGGTGACCGTCGCTGGGGAGGGCCCGGTCGATCGCACGGTGGCCGGGTTGGCCATCGATGCCGGCCAGACCCCCTCCACCGGCGAGGTAGAAGCCGCCCTCGCCGACGTCGATCTGGTGGTGGTCGAGAACCTGCTCACCATCCCCATGAACCTCGGGGCGTCGTCGGTGGTCGCTTCGGTCCTGCGGGGTCGACCCGCCCTGCTGCATCACCACGACCCGCCATGGCAGCGCGACCGCTACGCCCACATCACCGACCTTCCCGTCGACGATCCCGCCTGGCGTCACGTCACCATCAACGACCTGACCCGCCGACAGATGCAACAGCGGGGGATCTCGGCGACCACCATCTACAACGGATTCGACCCTGATCCGCCCCGCGCCGACCGGAGCCTGGTGCGGCGGCGGATGGGCATCGCGGATGACGAGATCGTTCTGGTTCACCCCGTCCGGGCGATCGCCCGCAAACAGGTGCCGGTGGCGGTCGCCCTGGCCGAAGCCATCGGTGCCACCTACTGGTTGGTCGGTCCCGCCGAGGAGGGCTACCACGACCAGTTGGAGGCGATCCTGGCGAGCGCCCGCTGCCGGGTGTTGCGGGGCGGTGGGGTCGAGCCAGCGGAGTTCTACGCCGCCGCCGACGCGGTGGCCTTTCCGTCGACATGGGAGGGCTTCGGCAATCCGCCGGTCGAGGCGGCCGCTTACCGTCTGCCCGCCGCGGTCGGCGATTACCCGGTCGCCGAGGAGCTGCGGGCTTTGGGATTGAGATGGTTCCCCGCCGACGACCCCAGCCCCCTCGCCGACTTCCTCGTCTCGCCCGATGTCGCACTGCTGGACCACAATCAGGCGGTGGTACGTGAACACCTCTCGACCGATGCGATGACCGACCGCCTGGCCTGGTTCCTCGGCGAGTGCGGGTGGATGCCATGAGCGAGGAGGGGACCGACCCGGTTCTGGCCAAGCGGGCGCGCATCGCCCGACTGGTGAGCCTTGGCCAACGAGTGGGCTACGGCTTGTTCGGCGTCGCCATCGCCGCGTTCATCTGGGGTGGGGTTCGGGGCTATTCCAATTCCATCACCTGGATCGTGGGGGTCTCGATGTTGGTGGGTTCGGTGATCCTCGCCCCGGCCATCGTGTTCGGATACGGGGTCAAGGCCGCCGACCGCGACGACCGGGAACAGGGCCGCCTACCTCCCAAGTAGCGGTGCCCTACGCTGTACAGCACCACCCCGCGGTTCGGTTCGACCGGCACCGCACCCGCAGTCGACCCACAGGAAGAACCCCGATGACCAACACCCCCGCCCCCACCGGAACCGCCAAGGCCGCCGTGCTCTTTTCGGTCGACACCCCCCTTGAGATCCGCGACGACATCTCCGTCGGCGCTCCCCAAGAGGGCGAGGTGCGGGTGAAGATGGTGGCCTCGGGTGTCTGTCACTCCGACGTTTCGGTGCAGAACGGCACCATTCCTCTGGCCGCTCCGGTCGTGTTGGGACACGAAGGTGCCGGAATCATCAGCGAGGTCGGGCCTGGGGTCACCGATCGTGCCGTGGGCGACCATGTCGTCCTGTCGTGGGTGCCCCAGTGTGGCGAATGCTTCTTCTGCACCCGCGGGCAGGGCTACATGTGCGAAAAGAACGCCGCCGTCACCCTCGGGGGCCTGCTCGACGGCTCGAAGCGGTTCACCACCTCTGACGGCACCGAGCTCGGCCAGATGGCGTTCTGCGGCACTTTCGCCAGCGAAGCCATCGTGCCCGCCATCAGCACGGTCAAGATCCCCGACGACGTACCGCTGCAGTCGGCCGCCCTCATCGGCTGCGGCGTTCTCACCGGGGTGGGCGCGGCCATGAACACCGCCGACATCTCCCCCGGCGACACCGTGGCGGTCATCGGCTGCGGCGGAGTCGGCCTCAACGTCATCCAGGGTGCCCGCATCGCCGGGGCCGGTCGGATCATCGCGGTCGACATGTTCGACTCCAAGCTCGAGCTCGCCAAGCAGTTCGGAGCCACCGACGTGGTCAACGCGAGCGAGGGCGATCCTGTGGCTGCCGTCCAGGCCCTCACCGAAGGGCGCGGCGCCGACGCCTCCTTCGAGGTCATCGGGCTCGAAGCCACCATCGAACAGG
>CAZEFG010000068.1:0-1110 GCA_964511355.1 uncultured Iamiaceae bacterium | reverse complement strand
CGCGGCGCCGACGCCTCCTTCGAGGTCATCGGGCTCGAAGCCACCATCGAACAGGCCATCAACATGACGCGCAACGGCGGTGAGGTGCTCCTGGTCGGGGTACCGCGCCTCGAGGTCAACCTCACCCTCAACGCCGCCTTCACCTTCCTGTATGCCGCCAAGACCATCAAGGGCTGCTGGTACGGCTCGGCCAACGTCTCCACCGACGTGCCGAAGCTCATCGAGCTGTACAAGTCCGGCGAGCTGAAACTCGACGAATTGGTATCGCGAGAGATCGCCGTCGACCAGGTCGAAGAGGCGTTCGAGGCCATGAAGTCAGGCGAGGTCGCCCGCTCGGTGATCATCCACTGAGCCAGCCCACCAGGCCCCGGCGTTGACACCGCCTGCGGACGACGTCATTAAGGCCCTGTTAGGGTGGCCTCTGTGACGGACCTCCAAAGCGCCACCAACGGTCGGCGCATGAGGGCGCCCGACCGGCGGGCGCAATTGTTGGCAGTGGCTTCGCGGCTGCTGTCTGATCCGACGACGGTCGGCGCCTCCATGGACGAGATCGCCGCCGCGGCGGGCGTCACCAAGCCGGTCCTGTACCGCCACTTCCCGTCGAAGCGGGCTCTCGTTCACGAGGTGCTCAGTGGCGGTATCGGCCGTCTTCGGGCCTCGCTGGCCGACGCCGTCGTCGATTCGACGTCGGGCCGCGACCTCGTCGAGCGTGGCTTCATCGCCTTCTTCGAGCACATGAAGGACGAGCCGGGTGCCTACGAGCTGCTTTTCGCGGGCAGCGCTTGGACCCAGGCGGGGTTCTCCGAGGAGCTTGTCGAGTTCCAGACCACCATGGCCGACACCGTGAGCATGCTCATCGAGCTACCCGGGGCCGACCCCAACCTCCGACGTTTCTACGGGGCGGCTCTCATCGGGATGTGCGATCACGCTGCCCGGCAGTGGATCCAGGCGGGGTTCCAACCCAGTCCTCGCCAGGCCGGGCTCGACCTGGCCGAGCTGGCATGGGTGGGGCTGCGCGGCCTCGCTCCGCGCGTCTGACCGGCAGCTCCATGGATCTGCGCCCCTCGCGGCGTCAACTGCGGTGCGAGCACTCTCCGACCGATGTCATCG
>CAZEFG010000067.1:0-10351 GCA_964511355.1 uncultured Iamiaceae bacterium | reverse complement strand
CCACCGACGCCAACAACCTCACCGGCCTGTGCTGGCACCACCACCACCTCGTCCATGAAGGCGGCTGGAACATCCAAGGCGACGCCAACCACCAACTCACCTTCATCGGTCCCGGCGATCGCCGCCTCAGCACCCGACCCCAGCCTCTCTCCGATTTCACCCGCCGCCGAACCGGCCACCACCGCCCCCCAATACCTGATCGCCCGAGCCCACCCAAACAACCCCGCGCTCCCGACGACCCATGAGGCCACCTGAGCACCTAGCCGCTCAGGACCTCAATCGGCGTGGACCGGGGTGGGGTGGCGCCGTTCGAGGATGGGTCGCACCACGAAGTAAATCACCATCACCACCGTGGTGATGCCGCCCATCCAGGCGAAGAGATTCTGGAGCCCGATGGCGTCGGCCACCACGCCCAAGGGCAGGGCGATCATGCCGAAGCCCGAGAAGCTGAGCATCATCAGGGACTGAACCCGCCCGTGGTAGGCGGACTCGCTGCCCATGAGCACCAGGGCGTTGTTCATCGACTGGAACGCGGCGGTGGCCGCCCCGATGAACACCAGGATCACCAGGGCCGTGACGAACGACGGCACGAAGCCCAGCACCAGTAGTCCGAGCCCGAACATCAGCCCGGCGCTGGCCTGAAGGATCCAGATCCGGGGACCCGATGCGCGGCTGGCCACCAGAAGAAGGGAAACGACCGCGCCCACTGCGGTGGCACCAGACATGAGCCCATAGCCCATCGACCCGGCGTCGAAGATGTCGTCGGCCAGGGTCGGCAGGAACGCCACATAGGGAAACGCGGTCATTACCACCACCAGCGACACGACCAGAAGCAGCAGCAGGTGTGGGTTTCGCTTGACGTAGCGGAGACCATCGGTGAACTCCTGCATCGCCTTGGCGGGTACCCGGTCGCCGGCGGGGTTGCCGGGGGGCAGCTTCATGGTCATGAACGACGCCAGCAGAGTGAGAGCCGAGGTGAGGAAGAAGACACCGCCCGCTCCGAACCAGGCCACGGTGACCAGCACGCCGGCCAGCGACGGGCCGAAGATGCGGGTGCCGTTCATGCTCATCTGCTGCAGGACGATGGCGTTGGGTAGCAGGCGGCGACCGACCAGGTCGCTGGTGAAGGCCATGCGGGCGGGACCGAGTGCTGCGAAGGCCGCGCCCTGGGTCACACCTGATGCCACCAGCATCCACAAGGCGATGACATCGAAGACCACAGCGAAGGCCACGGCCAGACCCGAGAACAGCAGGAACCACTGGGCGACCAGGATCACGCTTCGCTTGGACAGCTTGTCGGCGGCGACGCCTCCCCAGGGAGTGAGCACCAGCATCGGTACCCCCATACCGAACATCACCAGGCCGAGGGCTGAGTTCGACTCGGTGAGCTCGTAGGCCAGCCAAGACCGGGCGATCATCTGCATCTGGAACGAGACGAACGACAGCACGCCTCCGAGCCACAACAAGCGATAGGGCTCGATGGCAAGCGCGGCGAAGGTGGTCGACGCCCAGCTCTTGGGGGCTGGTGGGTCGGCTGGTGAGTCGGGGGCGGGTGGATCGGAGGCGGCAACTTGTGCTGGTGTTGCCTCGGGAGCGCGCCCAACTGGGATCACCGTTTCGCGCTCCCGGTCGTGTAGCTGGCTCACTCGGTCCTCTCTGCAGCAGACGCGACGGTTAGAGGCTCTAACTGTTCCCTGAACCCTAACGGTGGATCGCTCCAAGCGACAACCGGTATCAGTTGCGAAACCTACTCTGGGTAAGTGGGTAGCCAAACGATCGGACGGGGGTAGTTGCCCTCGGCGGCCGCTGCCGCTAGTAAAGAAGAGACGCCACCAGGAGGACCCGTGTCGAGCCCCGACGCCAAGCGCACCACCGACACGATGACTGACCTCAAGTCGATGCTGGTCGCCTATGCCAAGCAGGAGACGATCGAACCGCTCAAGGGGCTCGGTCGCTACGTGGGCTTCGGCCTCGGCGGTTCGGTCTTGGTCGCCCTCGGGCTGGTTCTGTTGGCCTTCGCCGGGCTGCGGGCCCTGCAAACCGAGACGGGCACCACCTTCACCGGGAACTGGTCGTTCGCTCCCTACTTCATCGTGCTCCTCGGCCTGGCATTGGTCATCGGCCTACTGGTGCGCGCCATCACCGGAGGCAGGAACAGCTCATGAGCGCAACCACCATCACCCGCGACGACCTCGAAGCCAAGTTCCGCGAGATACAGAGCGACGTAGACGACACGGTCGAAACCACCGTGGGCCTGGCGGTGATCGTCGTGGCCGCTGCTGCGGTCGGCCTCTTGGCGGTGGCGTTCGTGGTCGGTCGCCGGCGGGGACGCAAGCGCACGACTGTTGTCGAGATCCGCAGGGTCTGATGCTGCTCCGGCTCCAACGTCTGGCGATCGCGCGGGTGCTGTCAGGCGGCGCCACCAGGAGCTGGGTCGCGCTCGGCACGGCGGCCTGGTTGCTGCGCACGGCCAACCGGCTGCGTAAACCCGCCCCCGAGATCATCTACCGAAGCGTCCTCAAACCCGGACAGACCATCGCGATCGACCATCTGGCCCTCGACCAAACCGGGCGACCCATCCGTCGCCGAGACCGCAAGCGCCGATAACCCCGGACAACCCCGCAGCCCGGTTCTCGGGTGGGTGCGGGACTTGTCATGATGGAGGGGTGAAGGTCCACCTGCGTAACCCCACCCGCGAGGTCGAGATCTCCGGTCCGATCTCGGTCAACACCTTGTTGGGGCGCCTCGAGCTGAACCGCGAGTCGTTCCTGGTGATTCGCAACGATGAACTGGTGGCCGGAGACGCCATGCTCGATGACGACGATCGCATCGAGGTCCGGCCGGTGATATCCGGCGGTGCCGGGGCCGGACCTTCGGTGTCAACGAGCGTTCGGGTCGAGCCATGAAATGTCGGGTCTGTCGTGGCCCGGCCGTAATCGACATCCGCCGCCACAACGCCAACTTCTGCACCGAGCACTTCCTGCGCTTGTGCCGCGACCAAGTGGCCAAGGCCATCAAAGAGTTCGACATGATCTCGCCGGGCGAGAAGGTCCTGGTGGCTGTCTCTGGGGGCAAGGACTCCCTGGCGTTGTGGGACCTTCTGCTCGAAATGGGCTACGACGCCGCCGGTCTTTACATCGGGCTCGGCATCGGCGAGTACAGCGACGATTCCTACCGATACGCGGCCGCCTACGCCGAGAGCCGCGGGGCGGCGCTCACCGTGGTCGACCTGCGCGACGAGTACGGCTACGACATCCCCACCGGAGCCCGAGCCGCTCGGCGGGCACCATGTTCGGCCTGCGGGCTGTCCAAACGACACGTGTTCGACCGGGCCGCCATCGAAGGCGGCTACGACGCCGTGGCCACGGGCCACAACCTCGACGACGAAGCGGCCGTGCTCTTCGGCAACGTCTTGCACTGGCACACCGACTACCTGGCCCGCCAGCTTCCCGTACTTGCCGCACGCGAAGGCTTCCCCCGCAAGATCAAGCCGCTCGTCCGGCTCGGCGAACGCGAGATGGCGGCCTACTGCCTTCTGCGCAAGATCGACTACCAAGTCGACGAATGCCCCATGGCGGTCGGCAATCGACATCTGGCCTACAAGGAAGCGCTCAACGACATCGAGCGGCGCTCGCCCGGAGCCAAGCACGACTTCTACTTCGGATTCTTGGCCCGCGCCTCTGAACAGTTCCGGGCCAACCACCACACCAGCCAAGAGGACCTGGGCCTGTGCGAACGCTGTGGCGCTCCCACCCCCGGCGAGATCTGCGCCTTCTGTCGGCTGGTCGACCAAGCCGCCGGAGCCCAACCGGTTGAGCTCTCACGCCGCCGAGGAGAACCATGAGCCGCCCACTGACCGCTGGTGAACGGGTGTTGCTACTCGACTCCAAGCAGCGCCGATACCTCGTCACCCTTGCCGACGGCGGTGAGTTCCACACCCACAGCGGGGTCATCGACCATGCCCTGCTCATCGGCGCCGTCGAGGGATCTACGGTCACCTCGACCCGCGGCGGAAAGTACCGCGTGGTGCGCCCCACCCTGGCCGACTTCGTCCTCAAGATGCCGCGCGGCGCCCAGGTGATCTACCCCAAGGACCTGGGCCCCATCTTGATGTTGGCCGACGTGTTCCCCGGAGCCCGGGTGTTCGAGTCCGGGGTGGGTTCGGGTGCCATGTCGATGACTCTTCTCCGGGCGGGCGCCGAAGTCACCGGCTATGAGCTGCGAGCCGACTTCGCCACCCGTGCCCAACGCAACGTCGAGTCCTTTCTCGGCCCCGAATACCTCGAGCGATACCACGTCGAAGAGCGCGACTGCTACGAGGGGATCGACCACACCGACTTCGATCGCATGGTCCTCGACCTTCCCGAGCCGTGGCAGGTCGTTCCCCATGCCGAAAAGGCGCTTCGCCCCGGCGGCATCCTTGTGGCCTACACACCGAGCATCACCCAGGCCGCCACCTTGCGCGAAGCACTGTCGCGCAGCTCCTTCTCGATGGCCGACACCGTCGAGGTACTCAACCGGGGCTGGCACATCGAAGGCCAAGCCGTTCGGCCTGACCATCGCATGGTGGGCCATACCGGCTTCCTCACCCATGCCCGCCTCATGGCGGGATAGAACCAACCGATGCCCAATCTGCTCGATCTGGTGATCGTGGCCTCGTTGCTGATCGCCTTCGTAGGCGGCTGGCAGATCGGGTTCGTGGCCCGCGCTACATCGTGGTTGGGCTTGGCGGTAGGTCTCGTGGTGGGGGCCAAGACCCTTCCCTGGGTCGTCGACCGGCTGGCGGGAGCATCCGGTGGACGGGCGCTGGTGACGATGGGCATGGTCCTGATTGCCCTTGGATCGCTGGGCTTGCTGGCCGGGCTGATGATCGGCAACCGCCTGCGCGAGGCGGTCTCGGGTTTCGAGGTTCACCCCGTCGACCGGTTGGCGGGCGGTGTGGTTTCCTGCGCTGGCATCCTGGCCGTGGTCTGGCTGTTGATCCCCGTGATGGTCGACGCCCGGCAGTGGCCCGCGCAGCAGGCGCGAGGATCGCAGGTGGCGCAACTGCTCGATGTGGTCCTGCCCCAGGCGCCCGACAGCATCCAGGCGCTGGGCCGCGTGGTGGGGGAGGACCGCTTCCCCCGGGTGATCGACGCCCTTCAGCGCACGCCCCGCCATGTCGAACCCCCGTCCGAAGTGGCCCTACCCCCCGAGGTGGCCGAGGGGGTCGTCGCGTCGGTGGTCCGGGTCGAGGGGGTGGCCTGTCGACGGATCCAGATCGGCAGCGGCTTCGCCATCGCCGGCGACCTCGTGCTCACCAACGCCCACGTGGTTGCGGGGGAGCCGTCCACCATCGTCCGACGTGACGACGGCACCGAACTGGTGGCCTCGGTGGTGTTGTTCGACCCGGCCCGTGATCTGGCGGTGCTGTCGGTACCCGGTCTGGACCGCCCTGGCCTTGAACTCGAACAAGGCAGCGTCGGCGACGTCGGGGGTGTCTACGGCTATCCCCGGGGCGGCGATCTGCGGATCGCCCCGTTCGAGGTGGCCCGTCACCTCAAAGCCACCGGCCGCGACATCTACAACGACCGCCGCATCACACGCGACGTGTTCTCGATCGCGTCGAACCTCGACAGCGGCGACTCGGGCGCTGCCCTGGTCGATCCCGAGGGACAGGTCCTCGGCATCGCCTTCGCGGTGGCACCCGACCGCGGCGGAGTGGCCTATGCGCTCACCGCGGCCGAGGTGCTCGAGGCCCTCGAAGCGGCCGGCGATCTGCGCAACCGCGACAGCGTCGACACCGGAGCCTGCCTGTTGTGACTGGCGCAACGGAGGGGCGGAAGTGGCAATCGTCGAAGCTGCAGTGGCCGTCGGGGGCGAGCGTGGCCGTTCTTGCCACCCTTGCCGCGACCCCGATACTGGCCACCGCGGTGAGAGCCGCTGCCACCTGGCGACCCGTGGGTGACACCGCCGCCATCACCCTTCGCTCGTTCGATGTCTTCACCTCACGTTCGCCGTTGGTCGGAATGCCCACCACCCTGAGCGACACCGTCGGCCAGGTCCTTCACCACCCCGGCCCCCTCGAGTTCTGGATGATCGCCGTGGTGCAGTCCATCATCGACCACCGCACCGCACCCATGATCGCGGTGGTAGGGGTGAACCTGCTGGCCGTCGTGGCCATCGTGGCTACCGCGGGGTGGATCGCCGGACGCGGCGGCCAGGCGGGAGCCGCCCTGCTGGTCGCCCTGGCCACCTGGTCGCTACGCGGCGACTACGTGATCGATCCGTACAACCCCTATGCCGCCTGGTTACCCCTCGCGGCCTTCGCCGTGGCCCTGGCTGCCGCGGTGGGCGGACGCCTGTGGGCGCTGCCGGTGGCAATGGTGGCCGGAAGCTACGCCGCGCAATCCCATGTGAGCCTGGTGGCCCCGGTGGGCCTCACCGCCGCGGTGCTGCTGGCGCTGGTGGTGATCGACCGTTTCGTCATCGACGGCTCGCTCAAGGCCGTGGGCGTGAGCACCCGACGAGGGTTTCGCGAACATCGCCGACCCTTGCTCGGTGCGTTGGCGGCGGCGGTGGTGTGCTGGGCTCCGGTCCTGGTCGACATGGTGGCCGGGCGCCAGAACCTCCTCACCCTGGTGGGCGCCACCGGCGCTGATGGGCCGGTACTCGGGTTGAGCCGATCGTGGCAGGTCGTTGCCCGTGCCGTCACCAGCCCCCCTTGGTTGGTGGCCGACCGCGATCCGTTCGCCACCGTCGCCCCCGTGTCTGGCCCGCGACAGGGGCTGGCCGCCGTTCTGCTTTTGGCGGGCATCGCCCTGGCGGTGCGGTCCTGGCGACATCACCGGGCCGGTGCGGCCGTGCTGGTCGTCGCCCTTTCTGGGCTGGCCGGCGGCATGATCGCCGCCAGCCGGATCCCGGGTGGGATCTTCGCCGCCTACGCCCTGCACAACTATCTGTGGTTGTGGCCGTTCACCGCTGCCCTGTGGGCTGCCCTGGTGGGGCTGGGCAGTCACCACGCCGCTCGATGGGTGGCCGGCCGATCGAGCGATGTCGACGCCCGCTCCACCCCAGCCGCGCTGAAGGCGGTCTTTCACGGTGCCCCCGCGGTCTTGGCCGCGTTGGTCATAGCGGTCGCGGCGATGGGCCTGGCGCAACAGCCAGTACGGGCCAGCGTGCTGGCGGGCCGCCACGGGCCTTCGGTGGGAGCCCTGGGCGGGGCGATCGCGCCAACCCTTGACCGAGACCGTCCGGTGGTGATCGACATCGAAGCCGAGCTCGATCAGTCCGCGGTGGCCATGGGTCTGGTGCTCGAACTCGAACGCCGAGGACTCGACGTGCGGGTCGACCCGGCCCTCGGGGGTTCGTTCGGCTCGCATCGGGTCCTGGGCCCAGACGTCGACGCCGACCGGCTGTCGCTGCGGGTGGGGCGTACCGGTCCGCCCCGATTGCCCGACGGCGCCGAGATCGTGGCGACCCATGAGCCCGACCCCGACCGCCTGGCCCGCCTCGCCGCCACCAACGCCGAACTGATCGACCTCGTGGCGAACGGCGGCGGCCTGGTGCTGGCCACGGAACCCGAGGTGATCGATCCGGAACGGACACGAGAACTGGTCGAGACGGGCGATCTGGTCGGACTGGGAAGACTCGGCCTGGTGGTGCAACCCGCCGTGCCCGAAGAACTGTGGTGGCGCTACACCGACGCCCAGGAGGGCCCGATCCTGTTCGTCACCGTGTTTCGCCCTGACCGAGGGTGACGGCCTCGGTGGCGCCGACCACCACCCGGCTCAAAGCGGCGTAGATCGCCAACGGCACCACCAGCGTCACCACCGCCCCTGCGGCGAGCAACGTATCGGCCTGGGGGTGGGCGCTGACCAGCGCCGCCAGCGCCAACGGCAGGGGCACCACGCCGCCGTGGGCATCGCCAAGTAGCGCCACGGTGACCACCAGATCGTTCCAGACCAACAGGAACTGCAGGGTGGCGACACCCACCAACGCGGGCACCACCAACGGGGCGACGATGCGCCCGAGCACAGCGAAATGACCGGCGCCGTCGCTGCGGGCGGCGTCGACCAGGTCGGCGGGAACCTCCCTCATGGCCGCCCACAGCAGCAGGACCGCCAACGGCAGACCAAACGCCGCGTGTGCCAACCACAGGCCGACAACTCCACCTCGTAGCCCCGTGGCGTCATAGGCAGCGACCAGGGGGATCAGGGCCACCTGGACCGGAACCACCACCAGCACCACCGCCGCGCCGATGAGGGTCCGACGCCCCGGTACATCGGTCCACGCCAGGGCGTAGGCGGCGAGGGTCCCGAGCCCCACCACCAAGACCGTGCTCGGGACCGCCACCGCCAGCGAGCTGAGCAGTGCATCGAAAAGCGACGGCGTGGCCGTCGACCCGCTGAGGACGCTACGAAGACTCTCGATCGACGGCTGGGGATCGGAGACAACGTTCCACCATCCCGAGGTCGATCCCGCCACCGGCGATCGCAAGGCGTTCACTACCAGCCCGGTGATCGGAAGGGTCCACACGACCGCGATGACCACCAGCGCCGAGCGACGAAGGAGCCGGCTCATCGCGTCACCTCGGGACGGCGCAGCAGGCGGCGAACGGCGAGGAAAGCGACCGGAGCAACCAGGACCAACATCACCATGGCCAAGGTCGCCCCTCGGCCGGTGTGGTCATGGACAAAGGCCTGGTCGAACATCTCGGTGCCGAGGACCGAAGTGGCGAACTGGCCGTCGGTGGCGACCTTGACCAGATCGAACACCCGAACCGCAACTACCGCACTGGACAGACCCGCGAGCAGGACGGCCCCTTTGATGGTGGGGACGGTGATGCGGCCGAAGATCTGCATCTCGTTGGCGCCATCGACTCGGGCGGCCTCGCGCACATCGTTCGGCACACGGGCTACCGCCGCACTGAGGATCAGCATGGCCACGCCGGTCTGCATCCACACCAACGCCGCGGCCAACAGGAGCGTGTTGATCGGTACCTGGGTCAGCCACGCAACCGGATTGAGGCCGCCGACGCCGAGGAGTCCGTTGACCAACCCGACCTGGTCGGTGCCGGCTGGTCGAAAGGCGAGTGTCGAGCGCCAGATCACCGCGACCGCAGCCGGGGCAATCACCGCCGGAACGAGCACAACGGCTACGAGCAACCGGCGGGCGCGGAGGCGGTCGGCGATCACGGCGAGAGCAAGGCCCAACACGGTGGCCCCGATACCAACCCCGACCACCCACACGACGGTGTTGCGAACGGCCTCGCGAGCCGCTCCGTCAGACACCAGGAAGCGAAGATGATCGGCCAGGTTCGAGGTGCCGAGGTCGACCACCGCCAGCAGCGACGTGGTCAGTGCTGGCAAAATCAACCAGCACCCGATGAGGATCAGCGCCGGCACCAACAGGGCGATCCGGCCCCCGCCGTCAGCCTGCCGCACGCCCCGTCAGTCGATTTCGATGAAGATGCACTCGCCGGGGCATTCCTCGGCCGACTCGATTACCGCCTCTTCCTGGCCGGCGGGGACATTGGCCACGCCTTCGGAGCCACCCGGGTCTGAGAAGACCTTGGAGCCTTCCTTGACATAGGCCAGACCGTCGTCGAGCAGGGTGAAGACGTCGGGCGCGATCTCTTCGCACAGACCGTCGCCGGTGCACAGATCCTGGTCGATCCAGACCTTCATTCCCATGACTCGAACCTCTTCGTATCGACTGAGATGGGGGAGTGGCCACTGAGTGGTGACCACGACGGCGAGTGTAGCCCTACGGGGAATAAACACGGTGCATTCCGTGGAAACAAATCTGCTCTGTGACCGGTGGGGATGAACACCGGGTCGGGCCCTAGCGCGTGTAGGGTCCGAAACGTGGCAGACGACACTGAAGACCTCAGGTCCGATCCGCAATCGGAACCGACCTCGATCCCCACCGATCCGGCCGAGGTGCGCGCCCAACTGGCCGCCATGGCCGACGAGATCGAGGCCATGCGCCGCCGGCTGCTCGATGCTCCCAAGCGGGTTCGCACACTCGAAGAGCGCCTACTCGAAACCAAGGGCCAACTCGCCCAGGCCGTTTCCCAGAACGAAAAGCTCACCTACACCTTGCGTGAGGCGCGCGAGCACATCGCCGCCCTGCGTGACGAGGTCGAGAAGCTCACCCAACCTCCTTCGGCCTACGCCACCTTCCTCGGCACCAACGACGACGGCACCGTCGACATCTTCTCGGGTGGCCGCAAGATGCGGGTCGAACTGCATCCCGAGTTGAGCGATGCCGAGCTGAGCCGGGGTCAAGAAGTCGTGCTCAACGAGTCGTTCAACGTGGTGCTCGCCCGCGACCCCGAGCGCACCGGCGAGGTGGTCACCCTCAAAGA
>CAZEFG010000066.1:0-10364 GCA_964511355.1 uncultured Iamiaceae bacterium | reverse complement strand
GCGGCAAGCACCGAGGGTCACACCCTCACTTCCACCACACCATGGGACGCGATCGTTCAAGTCCCCCCTCCGACACCACCTGACCAGGGCAAACGCCCTGGTCTTTGTGGTTTTCAGGAGCCGTCGATCGGGCGGATCGGGGCGGCTGAAACGGGCCGATGTCGTTGGTTCCTCATCGATCCCGAGCAGAGCGCACTGGAAGCCTCGCGCGGATCATGCCCCGCCCGAGGCTCAGCCTCTACAGCCCTTAAAGAGCGATCACCCACTGTTCGAACGAGCTGATCTTGTGGCTCATGCGAGGTCCCTCGGTATCGAGATCCAGGGAGGAGTCACCAAGGGCACCGACCTGCTCATCGCTGCTGACCCGGATGCCAACAGCGGCAAGGCCAGCCGCTACGGCATCCCGTAGTTGGAGCAGAGCAGTTCGCGACGATGGAAACCGGCGACACCGTGGAGGGAGCGGCGACGAGCGTTGCCGAGCTCAAGGTGATCACCTGCCCGGACTGCTCCACCACGTGGACCGTGTCCGCTGCGTCCTCGGAACAGCGCTCGAAGCGATGCGCTGAGTGCAGCCAGGCTGCGGCGCCCGTTACACCTCGGGTATGAGGTGGAGCCCAGCAGATGCCGAGGCACTCAACTGCACGGTGTGCGGCACCAGCTGGGAACGGGAGCGAACTAGGGGACGCAAGCCCACGCGATGCCCGGCGTGCTCGTAGCTTCAGAGCGCATGGCCAAGCCTGGAGGTGGGTTCGTCACTAGACTCAACCGTCTCGAGAGGAGGGTCGATGGCAGACGAGGACTACGACCGCTGTCACTTCAGCGTGTCATGCGAGACCCACGACCTCGGAGTGCTCCACTGCCTTCGGAGCCTGTCTCAGCACGCGGAGGGCTCAAAGATCCCAAAGAGCATCCCGTGGGGAGGGACGAAGGAGAAGGCGTGGCGGAGCAACAACTACGTCGCGACCTTCCGGTTCACGTCGCCCGAGTACCGCGAGATCTTCCTTGCAGAGGTGAAGCGATTGTTGCCCGGTGAGCTCTGGCGTGAGGTCGGTCGCAGTGACGCGGACCCCGCGACGCGACGTCGCTAGCCGCGTCGGCGTCGCGGTCAGGGCGGCGACGAGGGCTCGACTTCATCGATGGCGGAGTAGGTCGCGCGTAGCCCGTACTCGTTGGTGAGGGAACCCCACGCGGCGTCGGCGGCCCATTCGGGGTCGTCGTAGGCGGGATGCCCCGGCTCGACGTCGACCGTGAGCGTGAAGCGGTAGGTGCGGGTGTCGTTTGCCATCGTTCGATGATCGCTCGAGGTCCGAGCGTTCTCGAGCGATCATCGCCTGGAGTCAACCAGGAGGAACCCCATGACCGTCTACGTCCACTACAAGGTCCCGCTCGTGGCACAGGTGGAGGTCGAAACCGGGGAGGTGCTCTCGGGGCGCCTCGACGAGGAAGCGATCGAGGGGCCACTTACGGTCACCGCCGACGATGGTGACCTGCCATCGTCAGACTGCCGACGAGCGCAGCAGATCGCTGAGTCCGCGATCTGGTCTCGATGGGACGCGGGCTGGTGACCGGGCCGAGGTTCGTCCGCTACCGAGCGGACATCTGGGCCGAGGTCTCGGACGACGGCACGATCGTGACGGTCGTGGTGGACACCGACTCCATGGCGCACCCTCTCGACGTCCTGGGCGCTGACGGCGAGCCAGTCGAGAACCAAGAGCGTACTGACGCCATCGAGGCTGCTCAGGCCGGGGAGTGGCCGTCGGGACTACGGGCGGAGTCCGGTGACACCCGCCCCGGATGGCTGAGCCTGTCACAACGAGTTGGAGCCCCGTCACGCCTTCTCTGCTCATGGGTGTTCAGCCTGGCGTTGGCCCGACCGTTTCGGTGAGCAGGGCTCGCACCCTGGTTCGAAGCCTCGCCGCGGCATCGGCCTGAAGGCCCGCGGCCAGCTCGTCGAGGGCATTGCCATCGGGGCCAAGCTCACGCCACAGCGCGACGCGCACGCGTCGAAGTGGGTCGCTCGAATCGAAGTTGGTGGGCTCGACTCCTTCGGCCGCCGCTATCTCCAGGCATCGCCATAGGTCCTCGACGTCTCGGGCCTCGGTGCGAACCGTGCGGACCAGCGTCTTGAGTGCCAGATGCCGACGGCGTCGGGAAGGGATGCGGTGGTCGACAAGGTCTCGCCGTCGGTCAGGTGCAGGTTGATCTTCACGGTGACGGCGGGTCGTTGGAACGCTTCGGCGAGACCGGGGACCTCGCTGGTCACGATCGACCCGACCTTGACGGTGTCACGGGCGCGGGATCGGTAGGTCGGGATGAGTAGATCGATAGACGCGATACGGCGCTCGTCGATGGGGCGCTCCCACCGGTTGCCAGCGACCTTCCGATATCCGAGAGCCTCGATCGCGTTGACCAGCTCCGGGCCTCGTAGGAGGTGAGGAGGGACGCCGAAGTCGGCGTCGCCGGTGGCCCGAAGCGGGAGGTCGAGTCCGAGTCGCTGTACGTGGAGCATGACGGCCACGCCGCCGATGAGGCGATGGTGCTCGGTCATCCCGGTGGTCGCCATCGCCGACGACACGTCGGATACGGCGGTGAACCCGCCGTCCATGGCGGCCGACATGCTCGCGAGGACGACACGCCCGCGGGTCATCGGGGCCTCGGCAAGGTTCGCGCGACGATCGCCGACCGCAGGCGATCGGCGGCCTCGGAGCGGTCCTCGCCGCCGAGGTCGAGCAGGTCCCACCACTGCTGGCACGGGTCGGTGATCGGGTGGCGGTCGACCTCGTCCGCCCAGGGTGGGGCGGGGGAGAGGAGTCGATGGTCATCGGTCCATCGCAGGATGAGGCTGGCGTCAGCGCGGCCCTCGGCGGGGACGAACCCGGCCTCGGCCGCCGGCAGTCTGTCGGACACGTAGGCGATCGTCACCGTGGGGTGACGCCACGGGGCGAGCAGGTCTGGGCCGAGGTCGGCGGAGATCGCGATCGCAGTTGCTCGCTCGGTCGCGAGGGCCTGCACCCGACCGGCCTGCTCGGTGAGCGGGCGGGTGCTGTACCAGTACGACTCCGGCTCGACGAGGCGGGGCCGAGTCCTCGCTCGGTAGAGGTCGAGCAGCTTCGCCGAGTCGCCGACGTAGCCATCGGGGGTCGCCGACACAGCGCCCAGCTCCGTGAGCTGCTTCAGGATCTGTGAGGCCCGCGGCTGGGTCACGCCCGCAGCACCAGCGATGGCGACACCCGTCATCGGGAGGTCGGACGCCACCATGAGCCGGACCACCGCTGCGGTACCCAAACCCCAGCGGCGCACCACGTTCTTCGAGACGACCGTCTGCGGCATGGGATCGAGGGTATAAGCCTTCTCCGGCCAAGGCAAGGAACACTTATAGGAAGACTTATGGACCTGCTTCGACGAGACAGGCTTTGGGGTTCCAGCGCACGACCCGGCGGGTGATGACATCGTGATGACACCGAGCAGCGATGGGGCCGGCATCGGGGCTGAGAACGGCGCCGAGCTGGGTCTCGGATGGCCCCGGCCGTGTCGTTGATGAGTGGTGGAGTCTCCCCTCCGACATGGGCCCCCGACGGCAAGGTGAACAACCTGTTCGCGGAGCGATCCAGCCGGGCGGGCGCCGTGTCGGCCGTGATGTCCGGCTCCGACCTCCGACACACCTCGGCGGCTGTCATCGAACTTGTCATCAAACATGATGGTGGCGAGCGCAGCGCTTGTACCGCGCCGGCCCATCAGCGGGATTGACGGGGCCGGGTGCGTGTAGCCGAACGTGGAGACGCTGACGCCGGGTCGAGCGGCCAATCGTGTTTTGGGTACCGGCCAGCCATCTCCTTGCGAACCTCCGACCAGGAACCAGCCCAGAATCCGGGTAGATCAGCGGTGATCTGCACGGGACGATCGGCGGGGGAGAGCAGGTGGAGAACCAGAGGAACCTTCCCGTCGGCCACCGACGGATGCGTCGTCGTGCCGTAGAGGTCCTGCACCCGAACAGCGATCGCCGGCTGTTCGCCGTCGTAGTCGATCGAGGCCTTGCGTCCGTTGACCAACGTGAAGGTGGTGGGGACCAGGTCATCGAGCTGATGGATCCGGTGATGGCCAATGAGATCGCGCAGCAGCTGGCCCAGGTCGAGCCGTTCGAGATGAGAACGACGGGTGGTGTTGTGTAGACGGGGGGCAAGCCACTCGTCGAGATTTGCCAGCAAACCGTCGTCGGACACGTCGGGCCAACTTCCACCAAACGCTCGGTGGGCGTACTGGAGTCGAACCTGGAGTGCTCGCGCCGAACGTGACCACCCGAGCACCTCGAGCCGGGTCGCTCGGACTCGGTCGAGGAGGGCCGCGACGGTCGCCTCGCCGGCGTCGGCCGGATCGTCGGTGGCGGCCAGCACCAAAGCACCGAGCCGTCGTTCGGTACGCACCCGCAAATCGTCTCGTTCGTTGTCCCACACCAGGTTGGTGACCCGCTCGATCCCTTCTCCCGCCGCCACCTCCAGGTGAAATTCGTCGAGGGCCGCGGCCAACAAGATCCGGTGATCGGCCCGCCCGCGTTCGGCCTTGGCGTTGCTAGCCAATTCGGCCACGACGAGGAAAGCCTCCGCGGTGAGGGCATCACCGTCGGGCAGCCACGCCCCGGCACCACTGCGCAGACGAAACCGCCCGTTGCCCCGAGCCTGGGCTACCCGGTCGGGGTAAGCGAGGGCCAGGACCAACCCCGCTGACGTCGCCGGATGGGTCGACGCCGGCTCTCCCGGTGCGATGCCGGCACGGCGAGCAAGCTCAGCGGACCGGCGGCGGACCAGATGAAGAGCCCCGCGGTCGAGGCGTGGGTGGTCGGCCAAGGTCCCGTCGATCAGGCGCAGGCGATCGCCGATGTCGGTCGGCAACTCGTCGGGACGGCCGCGCAGCACATCCCGTTCTTCGAGCAGAGCCGCGAGCGCACAGGCGATCCCCCCGAACCCAAGGTCGGCACCGGCAGTAACCATGCGCGCCAGCCGCGGATGGACCGGAAGTTCGGCCATGGCCCGGCCCTCGGCGGTGACCCGCCCCTCGGCGTCGAGTGCGCCCAGGTCGCGTAGCAAGGTCTGGGCATCGGCCAGCGAACGCTGGGGTGGTGGATCCAAGAACCGCAGCGCATCGGCCGAGGTTCCCCACACCGCCAGTTCGAGCGCGAACCCGGCCAGATCGACCGAGGCAATCTCAGGCTCGGCGTGAGGCCTTCGGGTGGCTTGTTCCATCTTCGACCACAGGCGGTAGGCCACCCCGGGCTCGGTCCGTCCGGCGCGTCCGGCCCGCTGTTCGGCCGAAGCCCGCGAGTTTGCCCCGGTGCGAAGGCGCGTGAGGCCACTGCGCGAGTCGTAGCGCGGGCTGCGCACCTCGCCGCTGTCGATGACCACCCGGACCCCTTCAACGGTGAGGCTGGTCTCGGCGATGTCGGTGGCGAGGACCACCCGACGACGTCCGGCAGGGGAGGGGGACAGCGCCAGATCCTGGTCGGCCTGGGAGAGGGCACCGAACAGCGGGCGAACGTCGATGTGGTCGGGAAGCGATCTGGCCAGCAACGACTGGACCCGACCGATGTCGCCGGCGCCAGCCAGGAACACGAGGATGTCGTCCTCATCGTGGGCCACCGCGTGTTGGATCGCTGCGGCGGCTGCCTCAGCGATCCGGGGCTGTCGCCCGCCCCGATTCTCCAGAGGACGCCACCGGACCTCGACCGGGTACGTGCGTCCGTCGCTCGTGATGATCGGAGCCGATTCTTCGCTACCGATGATCCGCGCCACCCGCCCGCTGTCGAGCGTGGCCGACATGGCCAGGATGCGCAGGTCCGGCCGCAACGCATCGCGTGCGTCAAGAGCGAGCGCCAGCGCCAAGTCGGCCTGGAGATTGCGCTCGTGAATTTCGTCGAAGATGACCAACCCGACGCCGGGAAGCGCAGGGTCCGCGTTGCAGGCTTCGGGTCAAGATGCCCTCGGTGACCACCTCGATGCGGGTGTCCCGTCCGACATGGCGCTCGTCGCGGGTGCGGTACCCGACGGTGCGCCCCACCTCCTCACCCAACAGGTCAGCCATGCGCTGGGCCGCGGCGCGAGTGGCGAGGCGCCGGGGTTCGAGCATCACGATCCGCTGGCCATCCAGCCAAGGCTCAGCGAGAAGGCGTAGCGGGACGATCGTGGACTTGCCCGCGCCCGGAGGGGCCTGAAGGACAGCCGAACCGGTCTGTTGCAAAGCCATCCGTAGGTCGTCGACGGTGGCTTCGACCGGCAGAGCCGAGGGTGAGTGGCCTGGGGATGCGGGCGGTGGTCCCGAAGGCGGCATCAACCAAGTCTCGCAGGCCTCAAATTCGGCGCAGGCGTTCGCGCTGGCACCTGCTCCATAAACCTCAACGGGGCTTGCGAGATGGTGCCGCATCGAGCCCGAACGTCTCAGTCGCCGCGGGCCCCCGTAAGGTCGCCGGGTGCCGTTCACGCTCGCCCACCCCGCCGCGGTGTTGCCGTTGATGCGCCGTCCGCTCAACGGTCTGGCCCTGGTCTGCGGCGCGATGGCACCTGATATCCCCTACTTCATTCGCGCGACGCCGCTCCAGGTGACGGCGCAATCCTGGTACGAGCCGTTCACCAATGCCACCACGTCGCATTCGCTCGCGGGACTGCTGCCCGTCACCCTGCCGTTGGCGTTGGTGGTGTACCTGATGCTGCTCGCGGCGACTCCACCGATGTTGTGGTTGGCTCGTGGAGGTGGTGACCCTTGGGCCCTGAACGCGGAGCGGCCTCAACGCAATGGCGTCGCCAGTCTTTGGCCGGCGCGCTGGGCGTGGGTACCGGTCTCCCTGTTGATCGGAGTCCTGACCCACCTGCTGTGGGATTCCCTCACCAGTAGCGACGGATTCGCGGCCGAGCACCTCGATGCGCTGAACGAGACGGTGCTGGCCGACCTGACGTGGGTCCGCTTGATGCAACACGCCAGTACGGCGATCGGACTCACCGTCGTGGTGATCGCCGTATGGGGTCGCCGCCGGACGTTTTTGGGCCAAGACAGCGCCTCGCGGCGCCGGGCCTCGTGGGCGCTCGCGAGCCTGGTGATGGTGGGACTGATCGCGGGAGCGGTAGCGGTGCTCGCCACCGTTGACTCCTCGGCCTCATCGAGCACTCGCGACCTGGTCGAGAACGTCCTCGCCACCGCCATGATGAGCGCGGTAGCGGCCGTGGCGATAGCGGTAGCCCTGGTCAGTGGGTGCTGGTGGCTGGTGATGCTCCGCACCAGGCAGCGACGGCCTGCGGAGATGCGGTCCTAAGTCGGCCGGCTATCTGAGCCCGGCGGCGGCGCGGGCCGCGGCAGCCTCCTCGGGCGTGCACATGCCGGCCGATTCCCACTCCGCCACATTCTTGAGGAACGCCTTCGGCTTCATCCGTCCGGCTTGCACCTCGCTGGCCCAGTCTCGGAGCGTGTTGTTCGCCATGGCCACGTCGCGGTTGGCCGAAATGATGGTGGCCGGGTCGGTGGGAGCAGCGAGGGCCACCGTGGTCGGCTCCACCCGCCCGGCTATCACCTCGGCGGCGATGCTTCCTGCGGGTGGCCGTTGGTCGAGGCTGATCGGCGCGGCCCCTGCGGCCTTGAGCGTGGCCTCGGCCCAGTCGATCTTCGTCTTCTCGGGATTGCCGGTATCGACAGCGAGGGGAAGCGTCGCGCCCGGCACTGCCAGCCACCAGGCGTACGGCGGCACCTCGTCGGTTTCGATGGTCGCGGTCGAGCCGTCCGCCAGGCGAAGGTGCATGTCCCAGTTGAGGGTCGGTAGTCCGAGCACGGTGCAGCGCTTCGTGCCCTCCAAGGTCGCGGACGTGC
Source organism: uncultured Iamiaceae bacterium (assembly GCA_964511355.1). Taxonomy (GTDB): domain Bacteria; phylum Actinomycetota; class Acidimicrobiia; order Acidimicrobiales; family SKKL01; genus SKKL01. The sequence goes on along the minus strand of CAZEFG010000066.1, from coordinate 2,522 downwards.
GCCGGCCATCGCGAAGGAGCTTCTTCTCTCGGGAGGTGAGGGAGCGCTCGTCGATGCCGGGCTCAGGCGCTTCCCGCTTGGGTCGCTGACCAGGAATGTCATCGTCGCCGAGGCCGAGAGCGCCTGAGAGTGCCGACCAGTCGATCACCCCACGGTCGCCGTCGAGCCTGATAGGGAGGGTCAGCCCGAGGCGAAGCCAATGGTGGTGCGCAGAAGTGGTCACCTCGGTACCGAACCGGAGCGGGCCCGTGGCCGGGGAACCGGCTACCTCGATGCCATAGGTCGTGTGGGTTGCGTCGTGTTTGTAGATCCGCTGGATACCGACGATGGTGCCGAAGGCGGTGTCGCCCTGCGCACCGACCTTGTACCCCTTGGCGATGCGCGGATCTACCGGGGTGGCAAGGTTCTGAAACGGCCGGGCGACCCGGTTGATGCCGTCAATCGCCTTGTCCAGGATTCCCATGGTTCCGAAGCGTATGGCAGGCGAGGCGGCCGTGCTGGGCTGGTGAAAACTCATCCCAGCAGGTACGTCGCCGACTCCCGGCTGACGGGACAAATGGAGACGTAGTGACCTCAGATCACGGGCTCGTCCGCCGCGTAACCCGGGATCGAACGGGCCATGGGGCGGAGAGTTCGCGGGTGGGTGCGAGGAATTCACCCCATAGGAGCGGTCAGGAGGGGGCGGGGGCGGATGGTGACCACGCGCTGGTCGGTGCGTTCGCAGCGCTCCAGGTCGGCCGGGCAACCGATGGTGGCGAAGTAGCCGTCGGTCTCCACCATCTGGCGGTGGTTCGGCGGCGTGTCGCGGTAGGTCGGGATGGGGCCGACCGCGGACCAGAGCTCATGGCCGGTCTGGCCATCGAGGAGCGCGTACCGGCCGTTGGAATCGACCACCAGCACATGCCCTGGTGGCGTGCCCAAGAGACGAGTGGCTTCCGCACTCGACGCGGCCCAGCGAAGTGTCCCGTCGCCGATCTCGAGCACCTCGACGCCGTTGCCGGACGCCACGGCCACGGCGTCGTCGGCCAAGGGAGCAACCAAAGCCGCTCCCTCACCCTCGGTCCCGTTCATCCAGCGGACCGTGCCGGTGGCGATATCGACGGCGGTGACGCCCACGCTGGTGCTCACCACGACCGCGTCGGCCACCTGGACCACCGGCGCGGGATGCGTGCCGGCGACCGCGACGGTCCAGGCCTCTTCACCTGAAGTCAGGTTGTGGGCGGCAAGGAAGGTGGCGGGTTCGGCGTCGCCGGTGTGGTCGTCGAGCCCCGATGCCTGGAGCACCACCAGATCGCCGGAGGCCGCGACCGGCACGGGGTAGCGGGGCCGCACCGCCCGGTCGAACACGAATTGCCCAGATGCGTCAATGGCCAACAGGCGTCCGTCACCGTCGTCGGGGAAACCGACGACCACCAGTCCGTCATGTAGGAGAGGGACGACGGGCGAGGCGTTGGCGTGTCCCGTACGGACGCCGAGCACCTCGGCCGTGGCGGAGTCGAGGATCGTCACCAATGGGCCTTCCCCGGTACCGACCAGCACGACAACGTCGTCGAGGGCGATCAAACCTTGCCAGGCGCCGACAGTGGTGGTGTCGTCCCACACGGTCAGACCGGTCGCCGCGTCGTAGGCGGTCACGATCGCTCCATCAGGGCGGGTCGGGGTGGTGAGGACAACGATCCGGGCCCCGACCTGAACGCCGTTGATGACATGGCCGGTCGTTAGTGACCAGCGCCGGGTCCCGTCGAGATCGACCACGGTGGCGCACTCCTCGGTCGAGATGAGAAACCCACCGTCGACGGCAACGGTCAGCGTGGTGAACCCCCATGGGTCGGTGGTGGCCGCCTGCCACTCGATCCCCTCACCACCGGGTTCGACCTCGACCTCGGGGCACTCATCGAGAGGTTCGGGATCGTCGATCGGTTCGGGGCTGGTCGAAGGGATGGCGGGGGTCGACGACGTGGTGGGCGCAGCGTCGGTAGGAAGCGGGTCTTGGTTGCTCGCACAGGCCGACAGAACTCCTGTGACCAGTAGCACGGCGACGATTCTGCGCATCCCCAGATTGTGGCCTCCGGGTTTTGTCGGCGCGAGATGAGCAGCGTTCGCGAATGATGGACGGGGCCCGACGCTCTACTTGCGGGAGTAGTCCACCTCGGGCATTCCGATGTGGCCGGGTGCGTTGGCGGCCAGCACCCGCTGGACGAAGGCGCAGTACTCCTCCATGTACTGGCGCAGGAACCCCTCGGTGGATTCGTTGTTCACGCTTCCGTCCTCACCGAAAACCTCCGGGTCGAAGGTGATGTAGGCCTCGGGCGCGGTGAGCTGCGGGGCGTCAAGGAAGCTGAGCACGCTCCGCATCGACGCCTGCATGACGGCAGTGCCGATTCCGCCCGGTGACGCCCCGATGATCCCCGTGGGCTTGCGGGCGAACGAGTTGGTGCCCCACGGACGCGAGCCCCAGTCGATGGCGTTCTTGAGGCCACCGGGGATGGAGCGGTTGTATTCCGGCGATACGAACAAGATGC
>CAZEFG010000065.1:0-10403 GCA_964511355.1 uncultured Iamiaceae bacterium | reverse complement strand
TTCCTGCTCGGCTATCTCCACCAGCTTCTCCCCCGCCGCCCCGACCTCAAGGTCATCATCACCTCGGCCACCATCGACACCGAACGATTCTCCCGACACTTCGACAACGCGCCGATCATCGAGGTGTCGGGTCGCACCTATCCGGTCGAGATCCGCTATCAGGCCGTCGGCAACACCGACGACGAGACGGGGACGGGCGATCCCGCCGACCAGGCCGAGGCGATCGGCCAGGCGGTACGTACCCTGCAGCGCCACGGACCGGGCGACGTGTTGGTGTTCTGTAGCGGTGAACGCGACATCCGAGACGCCGCGCAGACACTGAGGGGACTCAAGCTCCCCGACACCGAGATCCTGCCGCTCTACGCCCGGCTTTCGGCGGCCGAACAGCACCGGGTGTTCCAGCACCACAGGGGGCGCCGGGTGGTCCTCGCCACGAACGTGGCCGAGACCTCACTCACGGTTCCGGGCATCCGCTACGTGGTCGACCCCGGAACCGCCCGCATCTCGCGCTACAGCCATCGCACCAAGGTGCAACGCCTACCGATCGAGCCAATCTCCCAGGCATCGGCCAACCAGCGGGCCGGACGCTGCGGCCGCCTCGGTCCCGGCGTCTGCATTCGGCTCTACACCGAGGACGATTTCGAGGCACGTCCGCTGTTCACCGAACCCGAGATCCTCCGGACGAACCTGGCTTCGGTGATCCTGCGCATGGGCGCCCTGGGCCTCGGAGAGGTCGAGGACTTTCCCTTCGTCGACCCTCCCGACCTCCGTTCGATCCGCGACGGTGTCGCCTTGTTGGAGGAGCTTGGCGCCGTCGACCCTGACCACGCCGGAACCAAGCGGTGGCTGACTCCCCTCGGACGCCGCCTCGCCGAGCTGCCCATCGACCCACGGCTCGGGCGGATGATCCTCGAGGGCGCCGAACTGGGATGCCTCCACGAGGTCATGGTCATCACCGCGGGTCTGTCGATCCAGGATCCCCGCGAGCGACCTACCGGGCCCGACCAGACAGCTGCCGCTGAAGCGCACCGTCGCTTCGAAGTTGAAGGCTCCGACCTCCTCTCCTACGTGGCGCTGTGGGACTACCTCCACGGCCTGCGGCGCGACCGCTCCGGTAACCAGTTCCGCAAGACCTGCCGGGCCGAGTTCCTCCATGTTCTGCGCATCCGTGAGTGGCAGGACCTCTACAGCCAACTCCGCCGGGTGGTCGACCGCATGAGGTTGCCCCGTAACCGTGCCCCGGCCGATCCGGAGCAGGTTCACCGGGCGCTGCTGGTCGGCCTGCTCTCCCACGTGGGGATGCACACCGGAGTCGCCCGGGACTATCGGGGAGCCCGCAACAGTCGCTTCACCCTCGCCCGCGACTCGCTCGGGGGCAAGGCCGCGCCGCGGTGGGTGATGGCCGCCGACCTGGTCGAGACCAACCGGGTCTGGGCGCGAGGAGCCGCTCGAGTACAACCCGAGTGGGTCGAGGAGGCCGCACCCCACCTGGTCCAGTATCGCTACGGCGATCCGTGGTGGGATCGGAGCCAAGGGGCCGCGCTCACCACCGAGCGCACGACACTGTATGGCCTCCCCCTGGCCGCTGACCGCACCGTGCAGTTCGGCCGCATCGACCCGGACGCGGCGCGGCGCATGTTCATCGAACATGCTCTGGTCGAAGGGAACTGGGACCGGCGGCATCGCTTCATCGCCAACAACCGGGAGACGGCGGCCGATGTTGAGGCCCTCGCAGCCCGTGTCCGCCGTGACCTGCTGGCGTCGTCTGACCGCATCACCGCCTTCTTCGACCAACGAATTCCCCAGCACATCACCTCGGCTCAACAGTTCGATCGGTGGTGGTCGCGCCGGAAACGTCGGGAGCCCCACCTGCTCGATCTGCCCCTCGACACACTGATCGACCCCGCCGCCGGAGCGATCGATCCGGCCAACTACCCCGACACCTGGACCGTCGGGGAAGTAGAGCTCCCATTGCACTACCACTTCGAACCGGGCAGCCCATCGGACGGGGTGACGATCGAGATTCCGGTGTCGCTCGTCGCCCAGGTCGATCCCACCGCCTTCACCTGGAACATCCCAGGACATCGCCGTGAGTTGATCGAGGCGCTGGTGCGGACCTTGCCCAAGGAGCTTCGCCGCCCTCTGTTACCGATCCCCGACACCGTCGAGGATCTCGTCGAGGCGATGGGGGCCACCGAATCGTCCCCTCCCAAGGGGATCACAGTTGTCGACGCCGTTGCCGAGGCGCTCGGGAAGCGTCTCGGCAGGCCGGTGCGGCGACGCGACCTCGACCTCGGTCGGGTCGCCGGCTACCTGCTTCCGTCGTTTGTGGTGGTCGACGAAGAACGCACGGTCATGGCGGTGGGCGATGACCTCGCCGCCCTACGCCACGAGCTGGGGGATGCGGTCAGAGCCAGCTTGGGCCAGATGGAACCCGGCCTGGAGCAGCAGGGGTTGGTCGACTGGCCCGCTGGCGACCTGCCGCGGCGGGTGACCCTGGAAGCGGCCGGACTGCCCGTCGACGCCTTTCCGGCCCTGGTCGACGAAGGCGGCTCGGTCGCCGTGCGCCTGCTTCCGAGTCGGCGAGAACAGAACGCGGCCATGTGGGACGGCACCCGTCGGCTCCTTCGACTGAGCCTGCCGGCTGCCGATCGCGCCCTGGGCCGACTGCCAACCTCGGCTCTGCGTCAAGCCATAGCGTCCAGCCCCTACGGCGACGAAATGGTCTGGCGCGACGACCTGCTGGTTGCTGTGTTCGACCATCTCATCGACACGGGGGGCGGCCCCGCCTGGACTTCTGAAACCTTTGCCGAGTTGCGCGATCACGTGCGCGATCACCTGGGCGAGACCCTCACCGACGGGTGGCGCCAGGCGTCTGAGATCCTGCACGCCCATCGTCGGGTGACCAAACGGATACTCGCCCTGTCGGGTCCCGGGTTCGCGGCGGTGCGAACCGACATCGCCGCCCAGCTCGACCGTTTGGTCTACGCCGGGGCGCTCAGCTCGGTGGGCCTCGACCGAATGGGTGACGTGGTTCGCTACCTGCATGCCATCGAGCGTCGACTCGACCGAATGGGCGACGATCCCGATCGCGACCGAGCGCGGATGGCAACGTGCCGCAAACTCGAGGCCGACTACGACGCTCTTCGCCAACGGGTCGCGTGGTCGCCCGAGTTGGAAGATGTCGGGTGGCTACTCGAGGAACTGCGGGTGGCCACCTTCGCTCAACAGCTCGGTACCGCCCAGCCGGTGAGCGAGAAGCGGATCTGGGCCGCGATGGCCGCCCTTGACCGCTGAGCGCCGGGGACGACGAGACACCGCGGACCGCTGGCTGTCAGTTGGCTTCGTAGCCGGCGTCGGCGATGGCCGACACGACGGCACCCCGATCGGGTGAGCCGCCTTCGACCGTAACCAGGCCCTGAGCTAGGTCGACCTCGACCTGGGCATCGGCCGCACCCGGCGTGGCCCGCACCGCTTTGGTGACCGCCTGCACACAGTGATCGCAGGTCATACCGGTGACGTCTATCTGGAGCTGTTCGCTCATGGCAACCTCCTGTTGACACCCTAGTCACCCGCACAAATACCCCTGCCAGGTACCTTCGGAGCATGGATGCCGACGAAGTGCTGCGCGGCGTGTACGCCAACCGGACCCTGAACCTCCGGTCGGTCGACGCCATCGGCTACGACATGGACTACACCCTCATCCACTACCGCACCGAGGAGTGGGAATCAGCCGCCTTCGAGCACGCTCGCAACCTCCTCGCTCTTCGAGGTTGGCCGGTCGACGACCTGGTGCTCGACCCTGAACGTTTCATCCAGGGTCTGGTGATCGACCTCGACCGGGGCAACCTCGTCAAGGCCACCCGCTTCGGTTACGTGATCCAAGCCAGCCACGGCACCCGGACCTTGTCGTTCGAGGAGGTCCGCGAGGCCTATGCCGGGCATGCCGTCGACCTCCACGAACCCCGGTGGCGGTTCCTCAACACCATGTTCTCGTTGTCGGAAGCGTCGCTTTACGCCCAGTTGGTCGACCGACTCGACCAAGGCCTGTTACCAGGGGTGCTCGGCTACGACGAGCTCCACCACGCGGTGGCCTTGGCCCTCGACGAGTCCCACACCGAAGGGGCCCTGAAGGCCGAGATCATCGCCGACCCGACCCGCTATGTCGCGGTCGACGAAGAGATCGCCGCGACACTGATCGATCAGCGGGCGGCGGGCAAACGTCTCTTGTTGATCACCAACTCCGAGTGGGCCTACACCCGGGCCATGATGAGCTGGTGCTTCGACCAACAGGTCCCAGGCGGAAGCTGGCGCGACCTGTTCGACGTGGTGGTGGTCTCAGCCGACAAGCCGCAGTTTTTCGCCAGCGACAAACCCGCCTTCGAGGTCATCGACGAAGATCGCGGTCACATGGTCCCGCACCGCGGCCACTTCGAGGCCGGCAAGGTCTACCACGGAGGCAGCGCCCGCTTGGTCGAAGCCAGCCTGGCGCTCGCGGGCGACCAGATCCTCTATGTCGGCGACCATCTCTTCGGCGATGTGCACGTGTCGAAGGCCACGCTGCGATGGCGCACCGCGCTCATCCTGCGCGAGCTCGAAGACGAACTGGCCGACACCGCGGCCTTCGCGGCCGACGAGGAACAGCTTCGTAGCCTGATGGCCACCAAGCAGGCGATCGAGGACGAGCTGGCCAGTCTGCGGATGGCCCGGGTGAGAGCCAAAGCCGCCGATGACTCCCGCAGCTCCAGGGCGCTACAGGGCGACATCGCCCGGTTGGCGGCCAAGCTCCGACGCCTCGACACCCGCATCGGTCCGTTGGCCCGGGCCGCCAGTGGAGTCGGCAACGAAGCCTGGGGTCCGCTGATGCGAGCGGGCAACGACAAGAGCCTCTTCGCCCGCCAGGTCGAACGGTATGCCGACATATACACCTCCCGGGTGTCGAACCTGGGTCGCCGCACTCCATTCGCCTACTTCCGTGCCTCGCGCACTTCGCTTCCCCACGACGTGGTCTGACCTCAAGAGGTGTGGCCGAGCCCATTTTGAGGTACACCAGAGGCATGGGATTCAAAGCAGGGCTAGTGGTCGGTGCCGGACTGGGATATCTGTTCGCCACCAAGATCGATCCTCAGACTCGCAACAAGATCGAGGCTGAGGTCAACCGGCGCATGGCGCAGATGCGCGACGATCCCCGAGTCCGCGAGGTCGTGGGCTCGGTCAAGAACGTGGCTACCGAGGTCATGGATCGTGCCGCGAGCGAGGTCAAGGACGCCGCCGAGGATGTCGAGGACAAGCTCGACGACGAGACCGTCGGCGCCAAGTCTTAACCGGCTCTAGTGGTCGCGGGGGTCGACCCGACCTCGCCCCTTCTTGATCTGGCTCCGCCTCTGCTTGGCTGCGAGCCTGCGCTTGGTGGCACCTTTGCTCGGGCGGGTCGGTACCCGGCGGGCACGCACATGAAGCGCCCCCGCCAGCAGTCGAGCCATTCGTTCCAAGGCGATGGCTCGGTTGCGGGCCTGGGACCGTTGGTCTGAAACCACGACCTGGACCTCGGGACCAAGTTTGGCCATCAGTCGTTGACGCTGGACGTCGGTGAGCGATGGTGACCCGGCGATGTCGAACCTCGCTTCGACCTTGGTGTTGGCGGTGTTGGCGTGTTGCCCGCCGGGCCCGCCCGAGGCACTGAAGCGCCAACTGATCTCATCGATCGGTACCGCCAGCGAAGCGGTGATCCGCAGGAGTTCGGAGCCTTCGGCCACGTTGCAACCTTCGCGCGATGGGGTTGGTATTCGCGGGATGGGGTACCGGGTGTGCTAACAACGATGACGACTCACCGGGCCGCCGTGTACACGGAGATGAGCCCTTGGTGCGTTGCGGGTGGAGACGCTTGTGATGTGCCGGGCTCGGGGGCAGCCGGGTGGGCTAACACCCGCTACAGGAGGAAATCTCCCCATGAACGGACCATTCCGCCGCAGTGCGTTCTCGCGCTCGCTGCGACTCTTTGCCGCACTCTGTGCTCTCGTCATGTTCGCCGCCGCCTGCGGTGACGACGACGGCAACGGCTCGGCCGATCCAGGTGACACCGGAGGTGACACCGAATCGCCGAGCTCGGGCGGGCTCCTGGCCGATCTCCAGGAATCCGGGAGCATCACCATCGGCGTGGCCAATGAGGTGCCCTTCGGCTTCGTGGGCGAGGACGGCGAAGCCACCGGTATCGCCCCCGATGTCGCACGCGAGGTGCTGGCTGAGCTCGGAATCAACGATGTCGAGGTACAGGTCGTCGAGTTCGGCAACCTGATCGGCGGCCTACAGGCCGGACAGTTCGACATGATCGCGGCCGGCATGTACATCACCCCGGAGCGCGCCGCCCAGATCTACTTCTCTGACCCTGACTACTGCGTGGCCGAAGGCTTGGCCGTCGCCTCGGGTAACCCCCACGGCATCGTCGACTACCAGTCCTTCGTCGACAACGGCGATCTGACCCTCGCAGTAGCCACCGGCACCGTCGAGGTCGACTACGCCGAGGATGCCGGTGTCCCCGACTCTCAGCTGGAGATCTTCGCTGAGATCGACGCCATGTACGACGCCCTGGAAGCCGGCGAGGTCGATGCCGTGAGCGGCACCGCGGCCACCGTCGACCGCCAGGTCTCATCCCGGTCGGGTCTCGACCAGGTCGACCCGTTCTTCCCGGTGGACGCCGACGGCAACGACGTGTTGCCCTGCGGTGGCTATGGCTTCCGCAACAGCGACGAAGACTTCCGCAACGCCTTCAACGACGTGTTGAACGAGTTCCGCGAGGACGGAACCACCACGAGGATCATCACGGCCTACGACGACTTCACCGAAGACGACGTTGAGATGGCCAACGGTCTCACCCTCGAAGACTTCCTCGACTGACCCAACCTGAACTCACCGTGTGTCGGGTATCCGACGGGCTTGCTCCCGGCGGGTACCCGACAGGTGGTTCACCTCAGAATCTTCGGAGGTGCCATGGCCGACTGGCTCCTTGAGCCCCATCAGTACGAGATGCTGCTGAATGGATCTCTCGTCACCCTGCAGATCCTTCTCTACGCCTTCCTCATCGGCATCGTCTTGTCGGTGGTGGTTGGCGTTGCCCGCCTTTCCCCCCGGCGGTGGATCCGGGCCATCGCGCTGGTTTACGTCGAGTTCTTCCGCGGGATATCCACCATCGTTCTGCTCACGATCGTCGCCATCGCGGTGCCGATCATGCTCGACGTCCGAGCGGCGTCGCTCACCGTGCTGGGGTCGCTAGCCCTCGGAACGAACATGGGGGGTTACGGCGCCGAGATCGTTCGGGGCTCGATCCAGGCCATCCCCCGCGGCCAGACCGAAGCCTCGATCGCGCTCAACCTGAGCAACACCCAGCGGCTGCGGCATGTGATCCTCCCCCAGGCACTGCGCGTCATCCTTCCCCCGTTCGGCAACCTCACCATCGAGATCCTGAAGGGAACGGCTCTGGTCAGCCTGGTCGGGCTCACCGACATAATGCAGGCCGCCCTGAACATTCGTCAGCAACAGCTCTTCTCCCCCGGTGCCGCCACCCGCACGGTGCTGTTCATGAACGTCCTCATCATCTACTTCGTCATGGCCCAGGTCATCAACGTCCTGTTCCGGGTGGCGGAGCGAAGGGTCGAGCAGCGCTTCGAGGGCGGCGAGGTCGACGTGTTGGCCACCCAACTACCGGCGGGCGCCAAATGAGCGCCGTCACCCGCAGCCCCGATGTCGGCACCGCTTCGTCGGGTGCGGGCTCTTCGTCGACGGCGATGGCCGCGCTCCTCGATCAAGGCCAACCCCCGAAACCTTGGTATCAACGCGCCGACGTCATAACCGTCATCGTTGTCATGGTTCTGGGCTATGTGTTCTTGACCATCGGCGTCGACGAATCCACCCGGTACCGAACCCGCCTCACCGCCGACGGTGATGAACGGTTCGACTGGATGTACTTCTGGCACATGGTGCCGCTGATGTGGCGGGCGTTGCTCGCCACGATCAAGGCCACCGTCTACGGGTTCACCTTGGCGCTGGGGCTGGGCTTGGTCCTGGCGCTTCTGCGGCGTTCAGCCCGGCGGCTCATCAGCTGGCCGGCGGCCGCGGTCATCGAGTTCATCCGCTCGACCCCAATCCTGGTGCAACTGGTGTTCCTCCAGGAGCTGATCCGCTCAACCAGCGTGGTGACCATGGCGCCCATAAGCATCCTCGGACTGGGGCTTGGCATCCACTACGCCACCTACTGTTCAGAGGCCTACCGGGCGGGCATCAACAGCGTCGGCCCGGGGCAATGGGAGGCCGCCACCGCTCTCAACCTCGGCCCGCTCACCAAATGGACCAAGGTTGTTCTACCTCAGGCCATTCCCAATGTGCTCCCCACGCTCGGCAACTATCTCGTCGCCGCATTCAAGGATGCGCCTCTGGGGGTCGCCGTGAACGCTCCCGGCGTCCTGTTCTTCGCCAACACCATCCGGGCGGCCGACTTCCGCCCGGTCGAGCCTTATTTCCTGATGGGCCTCGGGTTCTTGATGGCCAGCCTTCCCGCGGCCTGGCTTGTTCGTCGACTGGAGAGGAAGGTCGCATATGAGCGCACCTGAGACCGCATCCACCCATCCCGACCACCGCTCCACCAACGGGGCGGCCGGGGTCAAGATGCGCGGTGTCACCAAGGCCTTCGGGTCCAATGTCGTGCTCCGGGAGCTCGACCTCGATGTCGAACCCGGCGAGCGCGTGGTCATCATCGGCCCGTCGGGATCGGGCAAGACCACCATCTTGCGCGTCATCATGACCCTCGAACGGCCCGAATCAGGCACCATCGAGATCGGCGGGCGCCACCTGTATCACGAGCGGTCCGGCAACGGGTTGAAGCCCGCCGGCGAAAAGCACATCCGCACGGTTCGTTCCGATGTCGGCATGGTCTTTCAGCACTTCAACCTGTTCCCACACATGACCGCGCTCGAGAACATCGTCCTCGCCCCGGTCAAGGTGCACGGTGTCGGCAAGGAGGAAGCACGCCAGCTCGGCATGGAGCTGCTCGACAAGGTGGGCCTGGCGCACGCCGCCAACCAGACGCCAGGTCAGCTCTCAGGCGGACAGAAGCAACGGGTCGCCATCGCCCGCTCGTTGGCCACCAAGCCCGCCGTGATGCTGTTCGACGAAGTTACCTCGGCCCTCGACCCTGAGCTGGTGGGCGAAGTACTGAACGTGCTTCGCGACATCGCCATCGAAGGCGAGACCACCATGATGCTGGTCACCCACGAGATGCGGTTCGCCCGCGAAGTGGCCGACCGCCTCGTGATGTTCGACGAGGGCCAAGTGGTCGAGTCGGGCGCGCCGGCCCAGGTTCTGGACGATCCGCAGGAGGAACGGACCCAGGCGTTCCTGGGCGCCGTCTCCAGCCACTGACCCTGCCTGATCCTTTGCCCATGGGGAAGCTCACGACCCCCTAGGGTCGCCAGCTTCCCCAAGCGGGTGTCAGCGGCTGAGCAGATCGCGGGCCACGTGGGTGATCTGGATCTCGTCGGTACCGCCGTAGATCTGGAGAACCTTGGCGTCGCGGGCGAGCTGTTCGACCCTGAACTCGGCCATGTAACCGTTGCCACCGAAGAGCTGGACCGCCTCGAGCGCCACCTCCGTGGCCGCCCGGGCCGAGTAGAGCTTCATGGCCGAGGCTTCAGCCAGGGTCATGCTTCGTCCCGCAGCTCCAAGCTCGATGGTGCGGAACACCAGGTTCTGCACGTTGAGGCGGGCCACTTCCATACGGGCCAGCTTGTCCTGGATGAGCTGGAACTCGCCGATGGGCTTGCCGAACTGCACCCGGTCCTTGGCGTAGGCGATCGACAGGTCGAGGCATTCTTCGATGATCCCCAGCGCCATCGCCGCCACCCCGGAGCGCTCCTGCTGAAAGGTGGCCTTGGCGGCGGACCGACCCCCACCTGAGCCGGTGTCCTCGGTCTCGCCGATCAAGCGGTCGCGCCCGACCCGCACGTCGTCGAGGAACAGTTCACCCGTAGGAGACGAATGCATTCCCATCTTGCGCAGGGGCTTCGACTGCTCGAAGCCGGGCATGCCCCGATCGAGTACGAAACTCAGGACCTTGCGCTCCTCGGGCGGGTTGCCTTCGTCGAGCTTGCAGATGAACACGGTGGTGTCGGCGTAGGGACCGTTGGTGATGAAGGTCTTGGAACCATTGAGGACGTAGTCGTCGCCGTCCCGGCGGGCGGTGGCGCGCATCGAGCCGAACGCATCCGAGCCCGAGCCCGGCTCGGTGATGGCCCACGCCCCGATCTTGTCCATGGTGAGCAGGTCGAGGGCCCAGCGCTTCTTTTGGGCGATGGTGCCCGTCGACATGATGGCGGCTGAGGTCAGACCCATCGACACGCCCCTGGCGGTGACCA
>CAZEFG010000064.1:4824-10603 GCA_964511355.1 uncultured Iamiaceae bacterium | reverse complement strand
GATGCCGTAGGTGGCCGAGTTCGGGATGAGCACCACGAAGCGGCCGGGCAGCGACACCTCCTGGGTGAGGCGGGCCCCCTTGTGGGCGATCGGGTTCTTGGTGACCTGGCAGATGATCGACTGACGCGCCTTCAGCATCTGCTCGATGCGGGGCTGCTCGCCCTTGGACTCGACGTCGTCAGGGTCGAACTGCACATCGCCCCGGTACAGCACCGCGTTCTTGGGCGTGCCGATGTCGATGAACGCCGCCTCCATACCGGGCAACACGTTCTGCACCTTGCCCAAATAAATGTTGCCGTGGATCAAAGTGTCGTTATCGGAGGGACGAGACACGTAGTGCTCGATGAGGTTGCGACCCTCGAGTACCGAGATCTGGGTGGCGTTGGCTCGCTTGCTCACCGTCATCAAGTACCGACCGACCGGCCGTCCCTTGCGTTCGCGGCCGCGCCGACGCTTCAGAGTGGCGTCGTCGAGCTCGACGGGATCGTCATCGGACAGAACAGCTTCCACCGGCGAGGTCGAGCGGCCCGCGCCCTGTCGGGGTGCGCCACCGGCGGCGCCTTCGCCGCCGCCCGATCCGCTCCCACGGCCCCGCCCCCCGCGCCGGCGACGTCGGCGGGAACTCGACGACTGCCCCTCGCCAGATCCCGATCGGGATTGGCTCTCGCCGCGTTCGCCGTTGGACTTGGCCCCGGCGACGGGGTCCGCGCCGGGCAGGACTGGAGCTGGTCGGCTGTCGCCGATCCGGGGCTTGCGAGCTGCCGGAGGAGCCGAAGAGTCGGATTCCGAACTCGTCGTTTGTTTCTCACCTGCGTCGGGGCGCGGAGACGACGACCGGTCTCGGGCTACTGCTTCGTCGGTGGCGTCGGTGGCGTCGGAGACGTCGGGACGAGCCGACCGGCTCCGGTTGCGACCGCCACGGGAGCCTCGTCGACGACGAGAACCCTGCCCCGAGGACTGGCTCTGCTCGTTGGATCGGGTCTGGTCTTCTGACTGGTTCTGGCCAGCCGGCTGGTTTCGAGCTGGTTTTTGGGTTCGATCGGGGGTAATGGACTCGGGCGGCTCAGGTCGTGACCGGCTGGCACCGCTGGACTCGGGGGCTCCGCGTGGAGCGGGATCGGACATCGGGGAAGTCCCTTCTGATGGCGCACGCTCGCCGACGTGCTGCATCGACGTCGCGCCGAAGGGAGCCTGCTCCCGGCGCGGACCGTCGTGAATCGTCTTGGTGGAGTCTGCACACCGCTCCCTCGACGAAGGGCACGGAGCACGGAGAGGCGCTCCGGGGGCTGCAGGGGAATCTGTCGCTGGGACACGGGAGTGACCCGAGGCGCTGTGAACCGGGCCCGCCACCAGAAAGGAGGGCGGGACCTAGGACCTTGGAGAGCAGCAATTGGAGCTGGGTCCACAAAAGGCTCATCCCGGGGCAGCATACCCGACCGCCTCGAGATAGCTGGTACCCCCGAGTTTGGTCAGCGAGGGAACGTGGCGGCGCCTAGCTGAGAGGGTCGCCGGGGTCGACCGGCGAAGCCAGGCCGGGCCACGCTTCGATCAAGCTGGTGGTGAACTGTTCGGACCCACCCACGTAGGTGCCGTCGAGGTCGGTGTCAGAGCCGACGAACCACCCTCGGTCGGCCGGCCACCACAGGTCGGGCACCCTTCGTCTGGTCGGCGACAGAGGGTCGCTGAAGGTGGCGACAGCTGCGAGCTCGCCCGTGAGCACGAAATAGGCGCGTTGAGCCAGGTCGAGCTTCGGAAGGGACTCCAACTCCGCCCGTAGTTCGGACTTTTGATCCTCGAACTCATCGAGCACTTCTCGGAAAGGGTCCTCGCGCTTGCGGCGGAGCGAAAACCGGCCGCGCTCAGCCTGGCTGTACAGCATGGTGGCGTTCAGCCAGCCGTAACCCTCCCACACCGCGAAGTACGCCCGGTCCGGGGTGCTGGTGTGATCCGAGCCGACAGCAACGACCCACTCGACGACCTCTGCGGGTAGATCCCAGGTCCCTTGTCCTTGGTCGTCTCCGTGATCGAGCCTCACGTAACGCTCGAACCCGGTGGGGACCATTCCGCCGACGGTCCCGAAGTCCCCGAGCGCGGGAGCGATCCACGACCAGGCGTCGTGTTCGGTCGCGGCGGACAGGCCGACACCGAAACGGCTCACCGGTGGCGCCTCACGAGAATCGGCGCATGTGAACGTTCATCACCAGACCCGCCATGGCAAACATGGCCAGGATCGATGAGCCGCCATAGGACATGAACGGCAGCGGGATACCGGTCATCGGCATGATGCCCATGGTCATACCCACGTTCTCGAATACCTGAAACAAGATGGCGCCGAACACGCCTGAACAGATCAGGGTGCCGAAATGGTCGCGTGACAGCTGGGCGGTACGAAGGACCCGCCACAACAGCGCCGAGTACAGGGCGAGCAACGCCGACGAGCCAACGAAACCCAGCTCCTCGCCGACTGCGGTGAAGATGAAGTCGGTCTCCTGGGCCGGAACGAAACCATTCGAGGTTTGCCCGCCCTTCATCAAACCCTGCCCGGTGAGCCCTCCACTGGCGATGGCGATCTCGGATTGCTCGGTGTTGTAGCGAGTCCGTGACGGCTCGGGACTGTCGGGGTTGAGAAAATGGGTGAGCCTTTCGCGCTGGTACTCCTCGAGGACCGGCGAATTGACGACGATTCCGGCGCCGACCACCGCGACCAGCGTGAGCACCGCCATGTGCTTGGCGGGAACGCCCGCCACCAACAAGGTGGCGAGGGCGATCGCTCCGAACACCAACGCCGTGCCCAGGTCGGGCTGCAACAGGATCAGCAGCACCGGCAGGGCCACCAGCCCAATGGCCGACAGGGTTCGCCGCCAAGTGCGGTCGGCGGGATCGATGGCCAGGTAACCGGCGAGGGCGACGATGACCGCCACCTTCACGAACTCCGAGGTCTGGATCATGATCCCGCCCACCTGAATACCCAGGCGGGCACCGCGGGTCACCGGGGCGAACACCAACACCGCCAACAGCGACAACACCGCCACGCCGTACACCGCACCCCACCACTCGGCCAGCTTGCGGTAGTCGAACGCCGTCACCGCGGCGAAGACCCCCCACCCGAGAGCGATGAACGCGCCCTGGCGGACCATGAAGTAGGTGTCGTTGGTGGTGGTGCGGGGGCCGTGGGTGGCGGCCAGGACCACCACCACGCTCATGACCGACAGGGCGCCCAGGATCATCACCAGGGCCCAGTCGACATGCTCGAGTGGAGACGAACCGGTGCGATCGCTGCGACGGCGGGTGAGGGTGGCGACAGCCATCAGTTCTCAGCCATCAGTTGAGGGCCCCGCCGACCTCGAAGTCGGGCACGTCATAGACCACGGTCTCACCCCAGCGCGGAGCCGCCGGCAAGGCGACTCCCTGGTTGTCGCGTAGAGCCAACGGTTCGAGGACCCGGCGGGCGACGGGAGCCGCCACCCGTGAACCAAAGCCGCCCTCCTCCACGATCACCGAGATGGCATAGCGAGGAGCCTCCGCCGGCGCGAAGGCCGCGAAGAGGGACGAGTCGGCTTTGCCGGTGACCTCAGCTGTACCGGTCTTGCCGGCCACCGCAAAGCCCGAGTGCGGGAAGCCCGAGAACACCCGGGCGGCGGTACCGTCGCTCTCGTGTTGGGTGACGCCGACCATTGCGTCGACCATGAGCTGGCGGATCGACGGGACCATGTCGACCTCGCCCGCCACCCGGGGAGCGAATGTCCGTATGGTCTCCCCGGTGACCGGATCGACGACACCCCTGGCGATGTTGGGGGCGTACCGGGTTCCACCGTTGCCGAAGGTTGCATACGCGTTGGCCAGCTGCAACGGCGTCACGCCGATGTCGGCCTGACCGACGGCCAGGTTGACGCTGTCGCCGATGAACCACTGTCCGTATGGGTAGACCTCGGGCATCTCTTCGTGGTTGCGGCGCTTTCCCTCCGGCGTGGTCAAGATGCCCGGCTGCTCGAGCGGCAGCGCCACGCCCGTGCGCTCCCCCATCCCGAAGCTGGAGGCAACATCCTGGATGGGCGTCTCGCCGTAGATGTTGCGCTGTGTCCAGAAGTCCTCGCCGACGCTGTAGAAGTACACGTTGCTCGACACCATGAGGGCCCGGTGCAGGTTGACCGAACCGTGGGCTTGTCGATTGGCGTTGTAGAAGGTGCAACGTCCATCGCAGTTGCGGATGGTGTGTGATCCGTTGTCGTCGAGCCACTGGTTGGGGTCGCGCATCCCCGATGCCGCGGCGGCGTACCCGGAGAAGATCTTGAACGTCGAGCCCACGGCGTAGGGCTCGCGGATCGCTCGGTTGCTGAGAGGGGTGTGGTGCTCCTTGCTGGTCAGATCGCTATAGCGCTGGGCACTGACGCCCCGCACCCATTCGTTGGGGTCGAACGTCGGGTACGAGGCCATGGCCAGGACCTCGCCGTTGCGAGGATCGATCACCACCGCGGAACCAGCGGGTGCCGGCGCGGCGTCCCGGTTGCCGATGCCTCGCTGGGCCCGATCGATCTCGTCGGCCAGGGAGCTCTCGACCAGGCTCTGCACGTCGATATCGATCGCCAGGTGCAGGTCGGCCCCCGGAACCGCTTCCTCTTGAGAGACGATGCGCCCCACGCGACCCATCGAATCGACCTCGAAAACCACCCGACCCGGGGTGCCGCGCAGGGCTTCCTCGAAGATCTGCTCGACGCCTTCCTTGCCGATGGTGTCGCCGCCCCGATAGGGCTTCGGCGAATCGCGCATCTGGCGCAGCTCGACCTCGTTGATCTCGCCCACATAACCGAGCACGTGAGCGGCCAGGCTGGCGTAGGGGTACTCGCGCACGTACTGCCACGACACCCCCACCCCCGGCAACACCGCGGTGCGCTCGCTGATGGTGACCCACAGGTCGGGGTTCACGTCCTCGGCCACCACCACCGGCCGAAAGGGATCACCACGCCAGTTGGCGATACGCCGCTCGATCTCTTCGACCGTGACCTCGGTTCCGGCCCGGGCCAGCTCGCCCACCAAGTCGGTGAGCACCTCTTCACGCTCCTCGGTGTCGGAGGCGGGAGGCAACTCGTTGAGATCGACCGTGACCACGAGCGACTCTCGGTTGTCGGCCAAGACTCGACCCGCTCGGTCGATGATCCGGCCACGAGGGCCCTCGACCACGATGGTGCGGGTTCGGTTGGAGACCGCCTGCTCGTTGTACTCGGGTGCGGCCATCACCTGGAGGAACCACAGGCGGGAGAACAGAGCAGTGAACAGGGCGATGGCGACGATGGCCAGGATGCTGATGCGGAGGGGCTGGGTGTCGTTCATCAATAGCGCCTCACCTGACGGTCGAGGTCGAAGGTAGCCCACTGCATGGCCGGCGCGATCAGCCACACCGACGCGAACGCCACCACCGCACCCACCACCGCGATCGCTAGGAGCGGACCCTCGAACAAGTGGGTCTGCCCAAACAAGGCGCCGACCACCACCCAGATGAACATGGCCATCGGAGCAGCCAGGGTGGCCAGGGCCACCACCGCCAGTTTGGTGGTGCGGATCAGGGCGGTGGCCACGAGGCCGGCTACATAACCAACCGCGGTGTAAACCAGCGCGGTCAGTCCCAAGGGGGTCGACAAGAGAAGATCGAAGGCCAGGCCGAGGCCGAAGCCGATCACGGCCCCCCGCTCAGGACCAGCGGTGAAACCTCCGGCCACGGCGACCACCACCAAGATGTTGCCGGTCACCCCGGCGATCTCGATGCGATTCACCACGCTCAGTT
>CAZEFG010000064.1:0-4724 GCA_964511355.1 uncultured Iamiaceae bacterium | reverse complement strand
ACCAAGATGTTGCCGGTCACCCCGGCGATCTCGATGCGATTCACCACGCTCAGTTGCATGAGTAGCGCCAGGAAGGCCACCGCCCCCACCCGTACTCCAAGCGGGAGCATCATGACGGTGGCTCCCACAACAGGACCGTCACCCACGTCAACCGGTCGAGGTCGGCGGTCAGTTCAATGGGAACCGACTGGCTGGGCACGGCATCGAGTTCGTTTACGACCAGCCCACCCTCGGCGAGGGTCGTTGTCGTGGCGGCTTCGTCGGCGGAGTCGCCATCGGGGGTCTCGGGCACGAGCAGTCGACCGACCGGGATGTCGGCCGGATAGAAACTGGCCTCGAGGCCACTGGTCTGGACCCGGTCGTCGTCGGTGAGCTGGACGCTTCCGCTGATGACCATCTCGGGTGTGCGGTTGCGACCTCGGCCCTGCACGATGGCCACGCTGCCGCTCGACACGATGCGCACACCCACCCGGAAGCGGGAGTCGGTGACCAGCTGGATGACGGCCCGGTCGCCGGTGACGCTTTCGACCCGGCCCACCAGACCCGCAGCGGTCACCGCTGCCATTCCGACCTTGATGCCGTGGTCGCTACCGCGATTGATGGTGACCGTCTCTTCGAAGTTGTTGGGCGGGCCGGCAACGATCCGGCCCATCACCTGCGGCAACTCACCGGCGAAGGTGAGATCGCCCTCGGTCACGTATTGCTCCAGCACCTGACGAGCCGTGGCCTCGCTGAACTCCTGGCCTCTCAAGGCGTCGAGCTCGGCCCGGAGCTGCGCGTTCTCCTCCTCGAGGTCGCGGTAACCCCACACCCCGTTCCAGCCCGATCGCAGGGGACTCGAGACCCAGTCGGCCGCCGCCCGGAACGGGCTGAGTATCGATGCGGCCACGCCCCTCGCCGACTCGACCGGGCCAAAGCCACGGGCATCGAGAGTGGCGAGGGTCACTGCGGTGAGCACGAGGAGGGCCAGGATGAACCGGGAACGGCCGCCGCGCTGCTGCATCACCACAGCAAATTCACCACCGACCCAGCTCTCGAAATGTCAGCGCGACGAACCGGAGGCGAACAGGAGGTCGCCCAGCGCCTCGATCGACTCGAGCGCCTGACCGGCACCGAGACAAACGGCGTAGAGCGGGTTGGAGCAGATCTTGATGGGCATGCCGGTCTCGTTGGCCAGGCGTTGGTCGAGGCCGTTGAGCAGGGCTCCTCCACCGGCCAAGGTGATACCCGACTCCATGATGTCGGCCGCCAGCTCGGGGGGCGTCTTGTCGAGGGTGACCTTGACGGCATCGACGATGGCCGCCACCGGCTCTTCGAGCGCGTCTCGCAACTCCTCGGTGGAGGTGACGATGGTCTTCGGCAGCCCGGTGACGAGATCGCGGCCACGAATCTCGGCGTACACCTCGTCGCGCATGGGCCAGGCAGACCCCAACTGGATCTTGACCTCTTCGGATGTGCGCTCGCCGAGCGCCACCGAGTGCTCCTTCTTGATGAACTGGGTGATGGCGTTGTCGAGCTCGTCGCCACCGACACGCACCGACTGGCTCGCCACGATGCCACCAAGGGAGATGACCGCCACCTCGGTGGTACCACCGCCGATGTCGACGATCATGTTGCCCGTCGGGTCCTGCACCGGCAGTCCGGCACCGATGGCCGCCGCCATGGGCTCTTCGATGATGCGCGCCGGCTTGCGGGCACCGGCGTACTCAGCGGCCTCCTGAACGGCCCGCTGCTCGACTCCAGTTATGCCCGAGGGCACCGCGATGACCATGCGAGGCTTGGCGAACTTGCGCTGGGCCACCCGGTGCAAGAAGTAGCGCAGCATCTTCTCGCAGATCTCGAAGTCGGCGATGACGCCATCTTTGAGGGGGCGGATGGCCTGGATGTGGCTCGGGGTACGGCCGATCATCTTCTTGGCTTCGAGCCCGACGGCAAGCGGCCGACCATCGTGCACGTTGATGGCCACCACCGACGGTTCGTTGAGCACTATGCCCTGGCCGCGGACGTAGACGAGTGTGTTGGCGGTTCCGAGATCGACGGCGATATCTCGGCCGACGATCCCTGAAAGCATGTTGTCGGCCATGCGGCGAGCCTCTGCCATCAGCGGGTCGGGGAGGGAGTCAGGCCTGAGGCCGACCGGCAACGGTCGAACGCACCCCTACTCCGGGTACAAGAATGGGCTTGATCGTAACCGAAATGCAACCTTTGTTGTCGGTCGGGCACTTCAGCCCAGGTCGGGGAAGAAGATGGAGATCTCGCGGGTAGCCGAGTCGGGTCCATCGGAACCGTGGATGAGGTTCTCGCCCATCTCGGTGGCGAGGTCGCCGCGGACGGTACCGGGCGCGGCGTCAAGGGGGTTGGTGGCGCCCATCATCTGGCGCACGACCTTCCACGTGTCGTCAGGACCCTCGACGACCATGACCATCGCCGGTGAGCGACCGATGAAGCTCACCAGCTCGCCGTAGAACGGCTTGCCCTCGTGCTCGGCGTAGTGGCGGCCGGCGGTCTCGGCGTCGATGGTGCGCAGCTCGGCGGCGACCAGGGTGAGGCCCTTGCGCTCGAGGCGGCCGATGATCTCGCCCACCAGGCCGCGTTCGACGGCGTCGGGCTTGCAGATGACCAGGGTGCGGTTCATGGCGGGAACGGTAGGCGAGCCCGGGCCTTGCGGTCGAAATGGGCTGGTCAGAACAGTTCTTCGTCGACCCGCTCGAGCTGGGCGGCCGCGGCCTTGGAGTACTCGGCCCGCACCGCTCCGACCACATAGATCGAACCGGCCACGACCACCAGGTCTTCCTCTTCGGCGAGCAACAAGGCTCGAAGCACCGCCTGGACGGGGTCGTCGACCGCTTCGACGGTGACACCAGCCCCTTCGACGACCGTGGCCACCTCGGCTGCGGGCCGGGCCCGGGGCGACGGCGGCGTGCAGGTGATCACCAGGTCGAAGGTGTTGATCTCCATGGCGGCCAGCATCTCGGCCGGGTCCTGTTGGGCCAAAAGACCGAGAACCAGGATTCGGCGGCCGGCGACGGTGAAGCTTTCGTCGAGTGCAGCCGCCAACGATTGCGCACCATCGGGGTTGTGGGCTGCATCCAGGAGCACCGTGGGGCTGTGGGCCACCGCTTCGAGTCGACCCGGGATGGTCAGGTTGGCGAACGCCTCGGTGACCAGATCGGGTTCGAGCGCCCGGTCGAAGAAAGCCTCGGCCGCGACGAGAGCGCACACGGCGTTGTCGGCCTGATGCGCGCCATGCACCGGCAGGAACAGCTCGCGATAGGTGGCGTGCGGGGTCCGCAGATCGACCATTCGGCCGCCGACGCCCAAGCGGTTGGCCAGCACCTCGAAGTCGGCGCCTCGCACCCACATCGTGGCCGCACCGGCCGACTCGAAGATGGCGCGCAGTTCAGGGTCGTCTTCACCCAACACGAAGGTGGCGTCGGGCTTTACGATGCCGACCTTTTCGGCAGCGATGGCCTCGCGCCAGCCTTCGGACCGGTCGGTGTGGTCGGCCGCCACCCGGGTGAGCACGGCCACGTCGGCATCGATGATGTTGGTGCAGTCGTAACGGCCGAGCAGCCCCACTTCAACCACGGCC
The DNA here is from genome assembly GCA_964511355.1 of uncultured Iamiaceae bacterium. Taxonomy (GTDB): domain Bacteria; phylum Actinomycetota; class Acidimicrobiia; order Acidimicrobiales; family SKKL01; genus SKKL01. Next base: position 1,132 of record CAZEFG010000064.1, on the reverse strand, counting down.
GCGTCGATAGCTACATCGGCGAAGTGGGCAAACGCGGCCGCCGTGAGGATCTCGAAGTGTGACAGCGGACCGTCGACCAGTGACTCGATGGCCGCCACCGACGAGAAGGCCTCGGCCAGCTCGATGTCGGTGACCGGCTCGAGATCGACGGCGATGCGCTCGTTGATCCTCTCGAGATGGGGGCTCGTGTAGGTGCCGACCTTGAGTCCGCTCGTGGCCAGCAAAGTGGTGGTCATCCGAGCTACCGACCCCTTGCCGTTGGTGCCGGTGAGGTGGATGGCGGGATAGGCCTGCTGAGGGTCGCCGAGCACCCGGGCGATCTCGCGCATGCGATCGAGGGAAGCCCCCTGGGGCCGCCCGGCGTTGGCCTCCAGGTTGATGTGCTTGTCGAGCCAGGCCAGGGCCTCGCGGTAGTTCACCGGCGGGCCGTTGTGGCGTGGGCCCCGGTGGCGGCGGCCATCAGGACGGGATCACCTCAGGAGGCAGCGCGGCGGGGCCGCTGTTGACGGTCAGTGTCGCCCCGAGGCACCAGCGTGGGATTCACCTTGTCGAGCACCACGGTGGCGTCGATCACACAGCGCTCGACGTCGTCGCGACTCGGCAGGTCGTACATGACGTTGAGCAATACCTCTTCAAGGATGGCCCTCAGCCCGCGCGCCCCTGTGCCCCGCAGCAGCGCTTGGTCGGCTACCGCTTCGAGCGCATCGTCGGTGAACTCGAGTTCGACATCTTCAAGCTCGAAGAATCGCTGGTATTGCTTCACCAGGGCGTTTCGGGGCTCGGACAGGATGCGCACCAGGGCGTGCTGGTCGAGGTTGGACACCGGACCGATGACCGGCAGGCGCCCGACGAACTCGGGGATGAGGCCGAACTTGAGCAGATCCTCGGGGAGCACCTGAGGCACGAGCTCACCTAGGTCGGCGTCCTCGCGGTTGCGCAGCTCGGCTCCGAAGCCGATGCCGGACTTGCCGACCCGCTTCTCGATGATCTTTTCGACCCCGGCGAATGCCCCACCGCAGATGAACAAGATGTTGGTCGTGTCGATCTGGATGAACTCCTGGTGGGGATGCTTGCGTCCCCCCTGGGGCGGCACCGATGCGGTGGTGCCTTCGAGGATCTTGAGCAGCGCCTG
>CAZEFG010000063.1:0-10641 GCA_964511355.1 uncultured Iamiaceae bacterium | reverse complement strand
GTTGTGCACCAGATCGTCGAACAGCCGAGGACCATGTCGCCAGCGGTCCTCGGCGCCGAGCGGGTGCGGACGTTTGTGGCATCGGCGTTGCGGAGTAGCCGTCCCGGATCTATGTCGGCTCTGGTGGCCCTGACCACCTTGTTGGCGATAGAGATGGTGCGCGCTCTCGGACCGTTGTTGGCCGTGCAGGTGGAGGGCCGGGGTATCAGCGGGCTGCCGCTGGTGGCCGCCTGGTCGATTCCGATGATCGGAGCTGCGGCGGTGCTGTGGCAGGCCGCTCGACGTGACCCCCGGGTGGTGATGTTGATGATCGGGGTCGCCCTCCCCGTTGCCCGCCTGGGGTTGCAGGTCACCGAGGGCCTACCGGCGGGAGTCATGGCCGCTGCCGGGGTTGTGAGTGCTCTGTCGATGCTCGGGCTGCTGGCGACCCTGGGGTTGCCCCTGTTCGGTGGCGGGCTCTTGGCGGGCGTGTTGCTCGATGCTGCCCTGCACGCCGCGCTCGGCACGCGTTCTCTCATCTGGATCGACGCTCGCTGGTCGGTTGTCGCCGTGGGGATCCTGGCGATCTGGTACGTCGGGTTGATCTGGGCTCGAACCAGGCGCCCGGTTTTCAGCCTGGGCCGGTCGCCGGTGGCGGCCCTGCCCCTTGTGGCTCTGGGGCCGGTGCTGGTCATCGAAACCTTCATGCTCGGTCACCTGGGCTGGATCGGTTCGGTCGCCGACCTGGGCTGGTTGGCATCGTCGGTTGTCGTCGGTATCGCGGGGGGCGTCGGCGTCCTCGCGGCCGCGTTCACGGCGCGCTACCCCTCGCGTCGATGGCTGGCCATCGGCGTTGTCGGCGGCGTGGCCCTGATGAGCCTTTCAATCGCAGTAGCGGCACCATCGCGGTGGTGGGTGATCGCCATCGTGTTGGCTCAGGCGGGCATCGGCTCGGGGTTGACGGCGGCCGTGGCCCGCGGCCCGGGCACCGGAGGCAAGCTCGCCCCGGCGGCGATGGTGGTGATCGGCTATCTGGTGCTGGTGGGCGCTCTCTCTTCGCTCGACGGTCGCGGGCTGTTGGGCGTACCCGTGCCTCCCGGAGTCACCCTCGTGTTTGCCGGTATGGCGCTCGCGGCAGCTGCCGGGTTGGCGATGTTGCAGCTTCAACCCGCGGCCCACCGGGCCGGGCGGGCCGAGTTGGTCTCGCTGCTGGGGGTCTTCGTCGTGCCCGCGGCACTGTTGGTGGCGGGCGCCCCTACGCTCGCCGCGGTCAGTGGTTTCGCCTCCGACGGCGAAGTGCGGGTTGCCACCTACAACGTTGCTCTCGCGCTCGACGGCCAGGGTCGACCCAATCTCGAACACGTGGCCCTGGTCCTGGCCGGGATCGACGCCGATGTGATCGCCCTCCAGGAGGTGTCGCGGGGGTACCTGCCTGGTGGCGTCGACATGGTGGGGTGGCTCCAACGCGCTCTGGGCATGCCCCATCTCGCCTTCCAGGCGTCGGCGCCTGGTTCGTTGCACGGCAATGCCATCTTGAGTCGGTTTCCCATTGGGGAGGTGGAGCATCACTACTTCCCCCGCCGGGGTACCGCACTTCCGCGCGGCGCGGTCGCCGCCCAGATCAATCTGCCGGGTGGCGACGGTCTGTGGTTCATCAACGCTCACCTGCCACCGGGCGGGACCCCGGCGGTGCGGGCCATCAGGACCGAAGCCATTCTGTCGCTGTGGAGTGGACGCGAACGCACGGTGGTGGCCGCCGACCTCAACGCCACCGCCGCGTCCGAAATCGTTCGACGTCTCGAGGACGGGGGTCTGGTTCCCTCATGGGATTCGACATGGGGTCCCGGCGAGACCTACCCGGCGAGCGCCCCCCGAGCCCAGATCGACTGGGTGCTCACCTCAGCCGACCTGGAGGCCGTCGAGGGGTCACGTCACCCTGGGGTCGATCCGCACCGTCATCCCTCTGACCATCTGGCCGTGTCGGTAACGCTGCGGGTGAGTTAGCTGGTCATCCCGCCGAGGCCCACCAGGCCCCGAGCCAGCTCGATCTCGCCCATGTGGCGCAACCCGTGTTGGTACATCCAGCACTCGATGGCGTCGAGGACGGTTATGCCTTGTTCGGCCGCCACCCGGGCGCTGTAGGTGTTGGCGACCACCGGCGGTAGCGGCCGGGGCACGACCACCCGTAGGACCGCGTCGGCACTCAGTGTGTCGAGCCAGGCTTCGGTCCGACCGAACACGGCTCGTTGGTACTCCCCGAAAGCCTCGTAGTCGCCGATGCGCTGGTGGATCATGTCCGACACAGGGCGTTCCTTGCCGTGGTCGTTGATGGCCATCTGCACCCGTTCCTGCCAGGCATCGCCCCAGAGAGGGTCCTGCCCGGTGAGGGCCATGTACGACACGTCCTGCATGTTCGTGTAGTGGAACAGTGAGAACGCGATCGGCAACACGCCCTCGCGCTCAAAATGATTGACGTGCTCAGGACCCATGGTGGCGAGGGCGTCGGCGTAGAGGGAGTGCATCGCCCGCATGCGCCGCCGTAGCGAGTCGAGAAGAAGCTCATGACCGTCGTCCACGACGACCCCCCTGTTGAGGTCCAGCAACAATTCCTCGGCTCGCACCAGCTCTTCGGCCTTCATGGGCGAACCGTATATTACTCGCAGTAACCATGTCAATGTGGCAGTCGATATGTCAATATATGCGATATGGGCGCTCAGGAAGGCCGCGGGGAAGCCAGGGTCCCGACCTCGGAAACCGACGGTCGTCGTCTCCGCCGCGAAACCAACCGGCGGGCGGTGATCGATGCCTTGGTGGGACTACAGAACGCGGGACATCTCGAGCCCACCATCGAAGAGATCGCCGCCGCCGCCGGGCTGTCCTCGCGCTCGGTGTTCCGGTACTTCACCGACGTCGAGGACCTCGTGCAAGAGGCCGTGGCTCGCCAGCAACGGCGCCTGGCACCGTTGCTGGCGCTCGATCTCGATCCCGAGATGTCGCTGGTCGAACGGATCGAAGCGTTTGTCGAACACCGTCTCCGGCTGATCGACGCCATGGGCAACGTGGCGTTGGTGGCGCGTCTTCGCGCGCACGCTCAGCCACTGGTCGCCGCGGAGGTGACCAGGATGCGGAGGTTGATGCGAGAGCAGGTGGACGTGGCGTTCGCCCCCGAGTTGGGCCGGCTCGATCCCGAGGCGGCCAAGCAGGCGGTGGCGGCGCTCGACGTGTTGGCCTCGTTCGAGGCGCAACAGCTCCTGCGCAATGACCAGCAACTGTCGGCGACTGAATCGGCCAGCGCGTTGAGTGCGGCGATCGCCGCGATCCTTGGTGCGACGCGATGAGAGCCACCACCCGACGCCAGGTCCGGATCGCCCGCCCAGCCGACGAGGTGTGGGGGGTGGTCGGGCGTCCCGGTCTGTTGCACCTTTGGTTTCCCGGGATCGTCGATTGCGTCGTCGAGGGCGATCGTCGCCAAGTCACGGTGGCCACCGGCGTGACCATGAACGAGTTGATACTCACCAATGATCCCGTGCTGCGAAGGTTCCAGTACCAACTCACGGGTCCGTTGTTCACCGATCACCTGGCCTCGATCGATGTGATCGACCTCGAAGACGACACCTGCGTGGTCATCTACGCCACCGACGCCGACCCGGCCACCATGGCGCTGGTCCTCGGGGGAGCGGCTGGAGCTGCGCTCGACGAACTCCGCCGCCAGTTCGAGACCGGCCAGGGCGCCGCGGTCGAGGCCGCAGCGGCCGCGGCCCAGCTGCCGGCTTTGCATCCCAACCAAGAGGAGATGAGCGGTGGGTAGGAAGATCCTGTTCGTCACCACCGACCAACAGCGCTACGACACCGTCGGGTGCAACGGTTCGATCATCGGTCGCACCCCCGTGGTCGACGCGCTGGCCGCCGAGGGCATCCGGTACGAGCGTGCCGTCCCCCCATCGGTGGTGTGCATGCCGTCGCGCTCCACCATGCTCACCGGCCAAAACCCCCGGACCCACGGCGTGTGGATGAACGGTGTCCCCCTGCCCGTCGACGCCCCTTCAGCGGCCGCCGTCCTACAGCGAGCCGGCTATCGCACCGCTCTGGTCGGAAAGCCGCATTTCGAGCCGTTCATCGATCCCTTCGCCCGATTCACCGAGAACCGCCTGGCTCGGTCCGGTCAGCCGACCGTCGAACAACGTTGGTTCGACGGCAGCTCGGGTCCACACCGGGGCTTTGACCATCTGGAGTTCGCCACCCACAGCTCGTCCGGCCAACTGCACTACGCCCGCTGGTTGGCCACCGAACACCCCGAGGCCATCGACTGGTTCTTCGCCACCCTCGATTCCGATCTCGAAGTCAACGCTGCGGGCGGTGGGGTCACCGGCGCACCGCAGGTCCACGACAATGCTGTGCCGCGGGAGTGGTATCACACCGACTGGATCGCCGATCGCACCATCGCTTGGCTCGACTCGCTCGACGCCGACGACGATTGGTTCTGCTGGATGAGCTTCCCCGACCCTCACCATCCGTGGGACCCTCCGCAGTCTGAGTTGGGCCGGGTCGACTGGCGGGAGGTTCCGCTCCCGACGGGTTACCCGGTCGAGCGGACCGCTCGAGAGGCGTTGCTCGACACCAAACCTCGCCATTGGCGGCAGTGGTACGAGGGGAGGTTGGTGTCGAACTACGAGGCACCGCCCAAGTGGGTGCCCGCCACCCTCACCGCTGATCAGGTTCGGGAGGTCAATGCCCGTAACGCGGTCGAGGTCGAACTCATCGACGAGGCTCTGGGCCGGGTGCTGGCGGCGGCGCGGGCGAGGGGCTGGGATCAGGACCTCGATGTCATCTTCACCACTGACCACGGCGAGCTCCAGGGTGACTTCGGCCTGTTGTTCAAGGGTCCGTATCATGTCGATGCGCTGATGCGCCTGCCTCTGGTGTGGCGGCCGGCCCCGTCCGCTGGTGTTGCGCCCAGCGTGGTCAAACGGCCGGTGGGCCTGGTCGATCTGGCGCCTACCTGGTGCGCCATCGCCGGCCTGGCGCCCCAGCCGTGGATGGAAGGCGTTGCTCTACCGGTCGACGATGCCGATGCCGACGCCCGTCATTCCGGCCGGGTGGTCACGGTCTGGGACTCCGAGCGGTTCGGTGTCGAGGTCCACCTGCGCACCATCACCCGCGACGGTTGGGTCTGCACCACCTATGAGCCGGGGACCGTGCACGACGGCACTGAAGGCGAGCTGTACAAGCTCGACGACGACCCACTCCAGCACCACAACCGTTGGGACGACCCCGCTTGTCGAGCTGTGCGTGACGATCTGGTGGCCGACCTGCTCGACGCACTCGGCCCCGACCCCCGGGTGTTGCGGCCGGTCGAAGCGCCGGTGTAGCGAGGAGAGCGCTGGGTGTTGGCTGGTTGGTGGCATTCATCAGAGATGAGCCATTCGACCTAGCTTGTCGCCCTCATCTGGGCCGGCCTGGGGCCGATGCCCTAGTCGTGCACACGCCGGACCCCAGCGACCTCCCCGTGGTCGCCTCGTCTCCTCTGCCGCCCCATGCCGGTGTGGGCATCCAGATGCCCATGGCCCAGACCGTGGGCGAAGTAGCCGTTGGCGAAGTAGCCGTGGGCGACGTAGAGGTCGACGACGCCGAGGAGACGGCCCGCAACGAGCAGATCGAGGCGCTCCTCATTGCCATGGAGGAACTGCCCAGTCACCCGACCGTGGCCCTGAGGGTTCTGTGGCTCGTCGATGACCCTTCGTCGGATGTGGCTCGCCTGGCTCGCACCGTCGAACTCGACCCCTTGCTGTCAGCTCGGCTGATCCGGATCTCGAACTCGGCCTTCTACAGCCTTCGCACTCCGGTCACCAACGTCCCCCGCGCCATCGCCGCCCTCGGCTTCGCCACGGTACGTTCCCTGGCGGCTTCGGCGGCATGTGGTTTGAGTGACGACGAGACGGCGGTCGACGGGTCGTTCTGGGCCCACGCTGCGGCCGTCGCCAACGCTTGTCAGCTGGTTGCGAGCCGCTACGGCGTTCCTTCTTCGGACGCCTTCGCGCTGGGTCTCATGCACGACCTGGGAGAGGCGCTTCTCCAGCGGGCGGCGCCGGCAGCGTGGTCACAACTGGGCCCTCGACCAACACCCCAGCGTGAGATCGACGTGCTCGGCATCACCCACGCCGACGCCGGTGCGCGGGTTCTGGAGGCCTGGAAGTTTCCCGCTCCGTTCTGTGAGGCCATCGCCAACCATCATCACAACCTCAGTCCTCGCGAGAGCCCCATCACCCAGTGCCTCATCGCCGCCGAACTGGTGGCCAGCCTGGCCGAAGGCGAGCTGAGTCTGGCCAAGGCCGATGCAGCCCGCATGATCCTGTCGTTCGATGGGATCGAAGGCGACGCCCTCGAACGGCTGATCAGCAAGGTTCAACACGAGACTGCCGCGCTCTCCGCGGTCCTGACGAGCTAGGGGATCCGGTGCGGCCGTTTGGCTCAATCGACACCAGCACTGGTGTCGTCCTCGACCTGATACCAGTTGGGGTCATGGTGGTGGGCAGCGACGGTGAAGTGGTGCTCGCCAACCGAGGGGCGCGTGACCTGCTCGGCGAGAGCCTCGAAGAGCACTCGGTCTGGGATCTGATCGAGGTGCCGGATGGTCCCAAGTCACTGATCGACCGGGCCCGCCGGGCCGCGAGCGCCGGTAGGACCACCCCCATCGAAGTCACCGCCACGGCCAACCGAGCCGTCGACGTCGGAACCCCCGTGTCGGTAGCGGTCCGGGTCCTTCCTGACCACCCGGACCGGCTGGTCATCACCCTCCGACAGTTGGGCGAGGAGTACCGCCAAGCGGTGCGACTCCGCGCTTTCGAGGATCGATTCGAGCAGCTCGCCACCAATGTCCCGACGGGCATCATCTCGTCGGAGTTCGGCATGCGCGTCGACTTCGCCAATGAGCGGTGCACGGAGATCTTCGGGGTGCCGTCGGAGGACCTTCTCGGCTTCGGCTGGCTCGACCGGCTCCATCCCAACGACGGCGGCCTGGCCGAGGAAGCCATCGCCGACGTGTTGACCGAAGGTCTCGACCGTCATCTGGCGCTGCGCATCGTCCAGCCCGACGGGGCCGAGCGCCGGGTCGAACTCACCTTGTCGCCGGTGTCACCGGGTGGCGGCCGAGACATCGGCTTCGTGGCCACCATCAATGACGTCACCGAGAACCTCGACATGAGCGAGCAGTTGGTGGCCCAGGCCCTCCAGGACCCCTTGACCGGTCTCGCCAACCGAACCGCGCTGTGGCAGACCCTGGAACGGGCGCTGGCCGAGGATCGGGGTCACCCGGCGGTGCTCTTCATCGACCTCGACGACTTCAAGGACGTGAACGACTCGCTCGGCCACACCGCTGGCGACGCCCTGTTGAATGTGGTCGCCGACCGGCTGCGCCGCTGTGCCCGGTCCTCTGACACCGTCGTGAGGTTCGGGGGCGACGAGTTCGTCCTGCTGCTGCGCTATGTCCCGGATCGTGACGTAGTGGACCGAGTCGCCGAGCGCGTCCTGGAGACGATCCGTGAGCCGGTGGACCTGGGCAGCGGCGACACCGTCGTGACGGCCAGCATCGGCATCGTCTGGCCCGAAGGCCTCGACGAAGGCGAAATTCTCGATGTCGAGAGTCTCGTCCGAGGGGCCGACATCGCCCTGTTCCACGCCAAGCGCAAGGGCAAGAACCGGGCCGAGCGTCTCGATGACGAGATGCGCGACGACACCCAGCGGCGTATCAGCATCGCCACCGCCCTGCGACGCACCCTCGAAGCCGGCGAAGACGACCTGACCGTGCATTTCCAGCCCATCATCGATCTGGCGGTGGGGCGGGTCGTCGGTCTTGAAGCCCTGGCCCGCTGGAACCACCCCGAGCTCGGCTTCGTCGCTCCTGACCAGTTCATACCGGTGGCCGAGGAGACGGGCCTGATCACCTCATTGGCCCGCCACATCCTCAAACGATCTCTCGCCCCCCTGGCTGCCTGGCGCCAGATTCCCGGCTGTGAGCACCTGTTCGTGGCGGTCAACATGTCGGCCCGCGACCTCGGCGAGCCCCGGATCGCCGACTATGTCGCCGACGCCCTCGCCATGTTCGATCTTCCCGGCAGCGCCCTGCACCTGGAGTTGACCGAGACGGCGGTCATGACCGATCCGGCCATGTCCCTCGGCATCCTCGGCACCCTCAAGGCTCTGGGTCCCTCGATCGCCATCGACGATTTCGGTACCGGCTACTCCTCGCTGTCCCATCTTCACCGCCTGCCAGTCGACACCGTCAAGATCGACCGGGAGTTCGTGGCTGCGCTCGATGACGAGAGCACCGCCATGATCGAGGCCATCGTGGCCCTGGCCGGAGCTCTCGATCTGCCGGTGGTCGCCGAAGGTGTCGAAACCGTCGAGCAAGCGGTGATCCTGGCCCGGTTGGGCGTGCCCCTGGCCCAGGGCTACCTCTATTCCCGCCCCGTGCCGAGCGACGAGATCAGGGATCTCATCGGGCGCTTCGCGGCTTCCAGCGACGGCGCCGGTGGTGCGGTGACCCTCCCCGTCTGATTCCGCCCCCGCACCCGCTGGTGTGTACCGTGCCGGTGATCTACACCTGACGAGAGGGGACAGAAATGGCGAGCAACGCCGAAGCTGCGTACGAGCATCTCAAGGCCACCGAAGGCAACGACGAGGGCTCCGGGGAATGGTTCGAGGTCACCCAGGATCTGGTCAACCAGTTCGCTGATGCCACCCACGACCACCAGTTCATCCACGTCGATCCGGAGCGCGCCGCCCCCATCTTCGGCGGCACCATCGCCCACGGGTTCCTCACCCTGTCGATGCTGACGCACCTGTCGGCATCGATCCGCCCGTCGGGTGCTCCTGGCCCGATGACCGGCCTGATGATGGGCATGAACTACGGCTTCGACAAGGTTCGCTTCGTGAGCCCGGTCAAGGTCGGCTCCAAGATCCGTGCCTCCAGCGTGGTCAAGGCCGTCGAGCTCAAAGGCAACAGCGTTCAGGTCACCAAGACCTACACGATCGAGGTCGAGGGTGGTGACAAGCCGGCGGTGGTCGCCGACTGGATCACCCGTTTGATGTTCTCCTGACCCTCTAGCGGTCAGAAGGCACAACCCCTGCACTTCCGGTGTCACGAAACGACCACATCCGGTCGTTTCGTGACACCCGCAGGAGTTGGCGGGGTCGCGCGGAGTTGGCGGGGTCGCGCAGGAGTTGGCGGGCCGCTCGGGCCACTGCCTAGGTTTCGGCGACCTCGGGGTCGACGCGTTCGATGTGGTGGTCGAGTAGCTCGGTGAGAAGATCGGCGGCCGCGGTCGACAGCGCGTCGAAGGCGACATGGGCGTGATGGCGCTGTTCGTCCTCGGAGAGCTGGACGACCAGCCCTTGTAAGGTCAGCTCGATGCCTTGGGGCATCACCACGGTGAGCTGCAACACGTCGCCGATCGCCACCTGGCTCGGGGCCGTTACGCGGGCACCTCCGTGAGAAACGTCGACGGTGGTCGCGTTGGACGGATCGCCGTCGCGGCCCAGCCTCCGGTATTTAGCGTCAAGGGTCACCTTGATGCGAGGCGACTGCCTCCGTTCGCCGGACTCGGCGTTGGCTTGTTGGTCGGTATCGTGTCCGTCCACTGCGACCCCCGGGGGTTGGTGCCAGATGTCACACCCTAACCCAACGGGGGGAGCGATCAGTCGTCGTCGCGGAGCTGGTCGGTGTCGAGCAGTGGGGTGGTGGCCGCCAGCGCTACCGCCATCTGGGCCGCCTTGGTGACCGCCAAGGCGAGGTGTCGGCTGGCGTCTTGCCCCAGGCCGGCGAGGGGAGGGTGCCCGAGCGAGCGCAGCACCGCGCTGGGGTCGTCGGCGGCGACGATCGGCTCGACCGGGCCCATGTCGGGCGCCGCCTTCCAGAACTCGAGTGGCTGAGGACTCGACCTCGCCCGCCCTGAGCGCTTCTTGCTTCGTCGTCGTGGGCTCACACCGTCACCTCCTCGGGCGTGTTCGTTTCAGTGGGATCGGCGAGGTCGAGGTGAGGATCGGATCCCTCGTCGGACGCGTCGGGTTCCTCGCGGGTGTCGGCGGGGAGCTCCTCGGTGAGCAGCTCGTCGGGACGAAGCCCCAAGGCGGCGCGCAGCTGGCCGGCGTCGAGATCAGCCAGCGACGACGATTTGGGCAGAACCATGTCGGCGATGTGGCGCTTGCCGGCCACGACCTCTTCGACCCGTTCATCGACCGTTCCTGGGCACACCAGGCGGTGGGAGATGACCGTCCGTTCCTGGCCGATGCGCCAGGCGCGGTCGCGGGCCTGGTCTTCGACCGCAGGGTTCCACCAGCGGTCATAGAGCACCACATGGCTGGCCGCGGTGAGATTGAGGCCGGTGCCTCCGGCCTTGAGCGACAGCACCAGCGCCCCGGGACCTTCGCCGTTCTGGAACTCGGCGATGATGCGGTCACGTTCGGTGCGCGACAACCCACCGTGGTAGCAGTCGACCGGAAGACCGAACCGTTCGGTCAGATGACCAGCAAGACGTTCACCCCAGCGGGCGAAGTGGGTGAAGACCAGCACCCGCTCGCCGGAGGCGTAGACGGTCTCGACGATCTCTTCGAGGCGGGCCAGTTTCCCGGAGCGCCCGGCAAGAGGACCACCGTCGTCCTGGTATG
>CAZEFG010000062.1:1848-10720 GCA_964511355.1 uncultured Iamiaceae bacterium | reverse complement strand
ACTAGACCCGACCACCGGGTCGCGGCCGAGCCAGTGTTCGGCGAGGTCGAGGCGGCGACGTGTCTCGGCCTCCCAGCCCTTCATCTGCACCCGGAACGGGCCGGTAGCCAACCCCGCCACCACCGTGGCCGCCCGTAGGTCGAGCCCCACCGGGTCGACCACCTGGGCGAACGCCCCCCGCAATTCGTCGACATAGGCCTCGACCGCAGTCCTGTGGCGACGCACACCTAGAGCCAGCGTGCTCAGGTGCCCAAGCATGCGGCCGAGGTCGTCGACCCGCTGGCCGGGACCGACCCCGTCGATGTCGAGCATGCCGGTGATGCGGGCACCGTCGACGATGAGCTGGGCTTCGTGCAGGTCGCCGTGGATCAACACCGGCCGCCCGTCGGGTGCGGCTCGGGACCGTCGCTCCTCGAGCAGGAGCCCAATCCGGCCGATGCGTTCCGCCTCGGCCGGCAACGCCCGCTCGACCATGGTGAGGTGGGTGGCGCCACCGTCGAGAATCGACCTCATGGGTTTCTGACCGGTGGGCGCGGGCACGGCCGCCAACCGGTCGAGCAGGTCGAGGATCTCGGCGGCAGGCGGCCATGGCTGGGCGCCGCGGCGCAGGCGAACCCGCATGCCGTCTCCGGCCAGGTTGCTCAGCACCATCACCCCCACCTCGGGGTTGCCGGCCAGGACCTCAGGCACCGGCAACCGGGGCGACAACAGTTGGTGGGTGGCCACCATGGGGTCGAAGCGCGACAGGCGCACCACCTTGAGGTAGACCCGCTTGCCGTTGCCGTCGGCCTGGATCACCGCCCGACGCCCCGGCCGGTAGGCCCGGACCTTCAGCTCGGGGGCCGCCCCCACGAAACGTCCGGCGACCTCAGCCACCCCGCGGGGGGTGACCGCCGCCGCCAGGCCGGGCAGAGCGGGATCAAACGGATAGCGCCACAGGCCCGCCTCCATCCCGTCGGCGACGAGCGGAACGGTTCCCGGCGGCGCCCCCTTACGGGTGGTGCCCACGCACAGGACCTCATCGGCCACTGTTCTGTCGGCCCACTCGACCTTGGCTTCGTAGCGAACCGTCAACTCCGACCCCGGCCGGTAGACAACCTGGGCTGGGGTGAGGCTGCGCAGAGTTCCGCCCATGGCGGCCACTCCGGCGCCGATCAGATCGGACGCACCGGGACCCATGAGATGACGAGCAGCGGGCAGTTTGGGGTCGTCGATCACGATCCCCCCATTCGGTACCCGATCCCGCGCACCGTCTCGATGTGGTCGGCCCCCAACTTTCGCCGCAGGTAGCGCACATAGACATCGACCACGTTGGATCCGGGATCGAAGTCGTAGCCCCACACGTGACTGAGAAGCTGCTGACGGGTGAGGACCTGATCGGGTCGGCGCATCAGGGCTTCGAGGAGGGCGAACTCGCGGGCGCTCAGGTCGACGGTCCGGTCCCCCACCGATGCCCGGCGGCTGCGCAGATCGAGGGCAACTTCACCGTGTTCTAGAACCGCCGATTCAGGTTGGGCGTCGGCGTCTCGCAGCCGTGCCCGCACCCTGGCCAGGAGCTCCTCGAACCGGAACGGTTTGGTGACGTAGTCGTCGGCGCCTCCTTCGAAGCCGGCCACGGTGTCCTCGACGCCATCGCGCGCGGTGAGGATCACCACTGGCATCTTCTCGCCCCTGGCCCGTATGCGCCGCAGCACCTCGTGGCCGTCGACGCCAGGGAGCCCTAGATCGAGGATCAGCAGGTCGAACAGGTCGTCGCGGGCCATGTCGGCGGCATCGGTACCGGTGCTGGCCGCCAGGGTCGAGTACCCGGCAGCCTGGAGCCCCTTCTCGAGGAAGCTGACGATGCGCTCTTCGTCTTCGGCGATCAGGATGCGAGTCATTCGAAATCCTCGGCCACGCTTGGGTGCCCCAGAGCCGGGTCGACTGGACCCAGGTGCCCGGCCCGGTCGAGCGGCACGATGATGGTGAACGTAGCCCCCCTGCCCACTTCGCTGGCCACCGACACGCTGCCGCCATGAGCTTCGGCGATGGCGCGGACAATGGCGAGCCCCAGTCCGGTGCCTTCCCGCCGGGCCGACTCGCTGCGCCGACCACGGCTGGTGCGCTCGAACAGATCACCCAGAAGCTCCGGTTCGATCCCCGGGCCTGTGTCGCTCACCCGGATCGAGGCTTCGCCATCGTTGGCCCACACCTCGATGTGCACCTGGTCGCCCTCGCCGGTGTGTTGCATGGCGTTGACGATGAGGTTGAGCGTCGCCTGGGTCAGCCGGTCAGCGTCGGCTTCCGCGAAAGCGTGTCCCGGCCGAGGAGCATCGACCCGGATGTCCTGCCCGGCCGAGAAGTGCTCCGCCCGAGGCGCCAACTCAGCGGCCCATTCGCCCAGGTCGACCAGACCCAGCCGCAGGAAGTCCGGTTGTTCGGCCTTGGCCAGCACCAACAGATCGGTCACGTAGCGACCCATCCGGTCGAGCTCGTCGTTGACCAAGGAGATCGTGGCCGAGCGTTCGGCGGGGTCGTCGCTCAACATGTCGAGGTGCCCCTGCACGATGGTGAGCGGGGTGCGCAGGTCGTGGGCGATGTCGTCGAGGAACGCCCGCTGATGGGTCACCAACGACTCGATCCGGTCGAGCATCGAGTTGACCGTCAGCCCCAGGCGCGCCAATTCGTCTTGGCCCTGCACCGGGATCCGGGCGCTCATGTCGGTCTCGGTGATGGCCGTCGCGGTCGCCGTGAGCTGGGCCACCGGGCGCAGAACGCGGCCGACCAACAGCCAGGCCACAGCCGACGACGCCACGAGAACGGCCAAGCTCACCACCGCCACCAGACGGGTGGCGTGGTCGATGTCGGCCTGCTCGTCGGCCACGAAGAACGCCACCACGAACGAGCCGAGTACCTCCTCACCTGGGTCCTGGGTGTCGCCCCCGTCGGCGGTGACCGGCACAGCCAGCACCCGGGCTGGGCCCGCCTCGGTTTCGATGTCGAAACGATCCGGCGATGTGGTCGAGGCGAATCGCCGGAGCATCTCGTCGTCGGTCAGGAAAGACGCGTGGGGGGCGAAGCTGGTGGCGAAGGGTTCGCCCCTCACCAAGGTGTAGATCGTCTCGCCCTCGGCGGGGACGTTGCGGCGCAGGTAGGTATCGAACAACGCCTCGACATCGCTACCGAAGGGTTCGCCCGTTTCGGGATCGTTCCCCGCCGCCAGCCGTCGCAGCTCCTCCACCTCCTGGGTCAGAGCAGCTTCGACGGCCTGGTCCATCCGGCTGATCAGCACCTGCCTGACCACCAGGTTGGCCACGAGCAAACCGGTCGCCATCAGGCCGATGTAGGCCACAACGACCCGTGGTCGGATACCCCGGAGTCGGGGCCCCTTTGTCATCGGCCGAGTCTTCCAGAGCTCATGAATCGCCGGTGTTCATTCGGTACCGGTCAGTTGCTCGAGTCGGGACTATCGACCGACTGCACGCTGGCCGGGCTGTCGAGCGACTGGACGCTGGCCGGGCTGTCGAGCGACTGGACGCTGGCCGGACTGTCCCACGAGTCGACGGGCGCGGGTGCCACCGGAGCCGGGCTCACCTGGGCCGGCGCAGGGGCCAGCTGCGGGATCGAGTCGAGGCTGGCACTGTTGAGGCTGTTCACCGAAGCCTGGGTGGTGGTGATGTCGCGCTCGATCTCGATGACGCTCGACAGGCTGTGGATCGAGACCGACGCGTCTCGCTGAAGACGGATGCCCTCGGGCACGGTCGTGTCGGTGGAAGGGCTCGATGCCTGGGCGGCGGCGAAACCCCCAAGACCCAACGCGGCGATCGAACCACCGACGACTGCGACCTTCCAATCTGGCTTCCTCATGCTGTTCTCCCTATCTGGTTCGGGGGGCTTTCGGGTACTCAGAACCCGGTTGATGACCCTGTTGTCGCATCCCCAAATGGGTTCCAGATGACACCAGGATGAGACTTCTCTCATCTCTACCCTTGAGGTACGGTCATCGAGGTGAGCCCGGAGTCAGACCTGCAGGACATCCGGTGGATGACCCAGATCCTTCGCCGGCTCGGCGATGTGGCCTATGTGCTGGGCCTCGATGGCAAGGTCGAATGGCGCCGTGAGCTACGCGCCGGGGCCACCGGTGTCGACGACGAACTGCTGGTCGGCACCCAGATGCTCGCCCGGACCCATCCCGACGACATGGGCATGGTGGTCACCGCCTTCGACGACCTGGTGGCCGGTCGCATCGACCGGATCGAAGCGACCATCCGCATCGAGTCGGCCCGGGCCGACGACACCTGGACCCAGGTCCGGGTGCTGTCGGTGCGTCTGCCGGACGGCAGGGTGGCCGGCCTGTCGCGCATCGTCGACGACCACATCCCCATCAGCCTCACCGACCCCGAGGCGATGGGGTTCTCGCTGGCCGACGTCGCCCCCGTGGGCATCGCCCTGTTGGGGATGGGCGACCTGGTCGTCTACACCAACCCGGCCTTTGACCAACTCACCCACGTCCAACCGGGGCTGCTGGCCGCTACCGACCCGATCGCGACCATCATCGCCGAGGCGGCAGCCGTCGCCCGCTCGGCGGGCAACCACCACGCCGAAGCCACCGTCGACGACCGCAACCTCGCCATCCAGACCCACCGGGTCGGCGACGAGGGACGACACGAGATCCTCGTCACAGTCCAGGACGTCACCGAGCTCACCAGCCTGCGCGCCGCCCAGCGCCGCTCCGATTCTCTGTTCAGTACTGCCTTCGAGCACGCTCCCACCGGGATCGCCCTGGTCGGGCTCGACAACAACTTCCTGCGGGTCAACCCCGCCTTCGCCGACATCACCGGCTATGAGATCGACGAGCTGCTCGCCTTGGGGTTCCCAGCCATCTCCCATCCCGACGACCTCGAAACCGATCTACGGCTGCTCCAGCAGGTCATCGACGGCACCATCCCCTCCTACCGGATCGACAAGCGATACCTGCGCAAGGACGGACGCACGATCTGGGCCGAGCTGCGGGTGGCCGGCGCCTACGACGAGGTCGGAACCCTCACCAACTTCATCTCCCAGATCACCGACATCACCACTCGCAAGCTGGTCGAGGAGCAGCAACGGGAGGCGCACGCCAACCTCATCCATCGGGCTACCCATGATCCTCTCACCGACCTGCCCAACCGGTCGTTGCTCGAAGAGCACCTCCGCCTCCTCGTGGCGCGGGTACGCCGAGGCTCAGACAAGGGAGCAGTGCTCATCTGCGACCTCGACGGGTTCAAGGCCATCAACGACACCCACGGCCACCTCCTCGGCGACCGGGTCCTGGTCAGCACCGCGTCGCGTCTTCGGGCCGCAGTACGCGAAACCGACTTGGTTGCCCGCGTCGGCGGCGACGAGTTCGTGGTGGCGATCGCCTCGGCTCACCACCCCGAAGGGGTGCGGGAGGCCGCCGAGCGGATCTACCAGGCGGTGCGTGAACCCCTCGAAGATTCCGAGATCGGACGAGTCCAGATCGGAGCATCGATCGGGGTCACCGACATCACCGGCAACGACGACACCTTGACCTGCCTGCACCGTGCCGACC
Organism: uncultured Iamiaceae bacterium; assembly: GCA_964511355.1. Lineage (GTDB taxonomy): Bacteria > Actinomycetota > Acidimicrobiia > Acidimicrobiales > SKKL01 > SKKL01. The sequence goes on along the minus strand of CAZEFG010000062.1, from coordinate 5,169 downwards.
GTCTGGCCTATGCGGCCAAACGATCAGGTGGCGGCATCAGCTACGACGGCTGAGGATCAGCCCCGCAGGGTCTCCAAAGCGCCGGCCACCAAGGTGTCGTTGGCCAGGAAGGCGTGGAACTCCAACAGGTCGTCGTGAGTGAAGACCGCCGCATACGGATCGGGGCTGGGCTCCACCGGCAGGCTGCACACCGAATAGTGCACACCGGCCGAAACCAGGAGGTCAATGGTGTGACGGGGGCAGTCCTTGACCACCACGCTCTCACAGAGCGGACAACGGAAGGAGTAGGTGCCGTCACCGAAGTCGTCGTTGATCATGACCGACACGTCGACCGTGGTCAGCTCGACATCTCCACATGTGTTGCACGTTGCTCGGATCGTGGTCATCGGATCGCACCTTTCCGTCCTGTCCCCTCTGATGTCGGAGGCGCCGGACCCCCGCTTGAGGGCTCCGAGAACAATGATCCGAGCGGCCCAGGACGTTCGACCTACTTTGACGCTCAGCGCGACCCCGCCTGCTCCTGACGGCCACGGAGAGCGACCAAGGCCAGCCCGCTTGACATCAGAACCTTGCCCCCGGACCTCGCTCAACCGAGGCGAACGATGGCCACCGAGTCGGCTGGCAGCGCCACCGACTGCTCGACCGCCGTCCCATCGAGCGCCGGCACCGACCCGAGGATCACCGTGCCCGCCGGACACGGCACGGCTTGGTCGGGGCCCAGGTTCACCACGATGGCAAAGCCCTGGCGGTCGACCCTCAGCCACGTACCGTCGGCGCCCACCTCGACCCGGCAGTGCATCGGTCCGGCAGCCAGGCCAGGATTGCCACGCCGCAGGGCGATCAGCGCCCGATGCCATTCCAGGAGGCCGGAATGGGGCTCGCGGTCAAGCTCGTCCCAGTCGAGGCGCGACCGCTCGAAGGTGGCGGGGTCCTGGGGGTCAGGCAGCTCTTCGGGATCCCATCCGAACGCGGCGAACTCGCTTCGACGCCCCTGGGCCACCGCCCGCCCCAGCTCGCGGTCCTGGTGGTCGGTGAAGTACTGGAACACCCCGGCGCTGCCCCACTCCTCACCCTGGAAGAGCATCGGCACGAACGGCGAGGTGAGCACCAGTGCCGCGGCGATGCGCTGGCGTCCGGGGCTCACCATCGACGCCAGGCGGTCGCCGATCGCCCGGTTACCGATCTGGTCGTGGTTCTGGGCGTAGGCCAACAGGTTCGAGCCGTCGAGCCCGTCGGGTGAGCGCCCGTGGCGTCGACCGCGATGCTGGGATCGCTGGCCCTGAAACACCCAACCGTGCTCGATGGCGCGGGCCAGCGCACCAACGGCGCCGTCCCCACCCTCGAAATCCTCGTAGTAGCCGTCTGTCTCGCCGGTGAGGGTGACGTGCAGGGCGTGGTGGAAGTCGTCGCTCCACTGGGCGTGCATGCCCAATCCGTGCTCGGCGCGGGGCCGACACAGGCGGGGATCGTTCTGGTCGCTCTCGGCGATCAGGGTGAGCGGGCGGTCAACCTCGATGGCCAGGTCAGCGACGGCCGCTGACATGTTCTCGAGCAGGTGCGACGCTGACATGTCGACGATGGCGTGCACGGCGTCGAGCCGCAAGGCGTCGATGTGGTAGTCGCGCAGCCACGAAAGCGCGTTGTCGATCACGAAACGACGGACCTCGTCACTGCCTGACTGGTCATAGTTGATGGCCTCGCCCCATGGCGTGGTGTAGAAGCCGGTGAAGTAGGGCGCGTAGATGCCGAGGTAGTTCCCTTCGGGGCCGAGGTGGTTGTAAACCACGTCGAGCACGACGGCCAGACCCCGCCCGTGGCAGGCGTCGACCAGCCGTTTGAGGCCATCAGGTCCGCCGTAGTGGTGATGGGGAGCGAACAGGCAGACGCCGTCGTAGCCCCAGTTGCGGTTGCCTGAGAACTCGACCACCGGCATCAGCTCGACCGCGGTGACACCCAGATCGATCAGGTGGTCAAGGCGACCGATCACGCCATCGAAGGTGCCCTCGGGGCTGAAGGTCCCGACGTGCAGTTCATAGATGACACCCTGGCGAGGATCGGCCCCTTTCCAATCGTGGTCGGTCCATTCGAAGGCGTCGTGGTCGACCAGGCGCGACAGGCCGTGCACGCCATGGGGCTGATACGGCGAACGCGGATCGGGAAAGGGCCCCCGCCCATCGACGACGAAGCCGTAGTCGCTGCCTGCCGCCAGCGACGGCACCGACGCCCGGTACCAACCGTCAGCCTCGGCTTCCATCGGTACCCGGCGCGAAACCGCACCCAGGTCGACCTCGACGCGGTGACGGGCCCTGGGAGCCCAGACCCTCAACTCGGTCACCTCGTACCTCCCGTCGCTGGCTCTTCATCGAGCTCCAGGGCTACATCGTGCAACAGCGCCACCGGCGCCTGCTTGAGAATCTCCCCCACCTCCACGAGACCACCCTCATAGACGTCGGGCTCGGTCGCCAAGGCGTTGGTCCAGAGACCCGGCGCAAGGTCGATGGTGGTGTCGGCCCACCCACCCGCCGCGTCGAGGCCGAGCGGTAGGCGGGTCGCCAAGGTGATCACCCGGCCCGCCCGCACGAACCCGAACAGGTGGCTGGCCGAACGGCCCTCTGCGAGCACCGGCTCGTAACTCGAGTTGGCGAAGAGCTCGGGGTGGCGCTGACGCAAGCGCAAGGTGCGGCTCACCAGCCACAGCTTGGACAGGCCTTCATCACTTCGCGCCATCACCTCGTCGATCGTGAGCTGATCGAGCTCGGTGAGCAGACGACGACGAACATCGAAGTCGACCGGTCGGCGGTTGTCGGGGTCGACCAGGCTCAGGTCCCATAGTTCGCTGCCCTGGTAGAGATCGGGAACCCCGGGGGCGGTGAGGGTGATGAGCTTCTGGGAGAGCGAGTTGACTCGGCCCGCATCGATGATCGACTCGACGAAGGCCGCGACCTCGGCCATTGCTCCACCGTCGGCCATCACCGACTCGACGAAGGCCTCTACCGCTCGGTCGTAGTCGGATTGGGGACGGGTCCAGGAGGTGTTTCGCTTGGCTTCCTTGGTGGCTTTGCCCATGTACTCGACCACGCGCTCGGTGGTCAGGGGATGAGCTCCCACCAGCGTCTGCAACAGCAGGTACTCCATCCTCAGATCGGGCCAGTCGGCGACGCCTCCACCCACCCCACGGTGAGGTTCGAGGAGGGTGGTCGACCACCGCCGGGCCAGCTCGCCCCAGGCGCCGGGCACCTCCGACAGCACGGCGAGGCGGGCCCGCACATCCTCGGATCGTTTGGTGTCGTGGGTCGACAGGGCGAGCATCGAAGCGGGACG
>CAZEFG010000062.1:0-1748 GCA_964511355.1 uncultured Iamiaceae bacterium | reverse complement strand
CTCGTCGTGGAGCAACCGGGTCACCACATGGGCGTGGTCGTAACCGGTGGTGCCATCGACCGGCCATTGATCGGGTAAGGCCTCGCCGGGTTCGAGGATCTTTTCGACGACGATCCAGGCATCGGGGGCGGCGGCCCTCAGCAGGTCGAAGTAGGCGCCTGGGTCGAGCAGGCCGTCGGGGTGGTCGATGCGCAGGCCGTCCACCACGTCGTCGGCCAACCAACGCAGGATCAGCTGATGCGTGTCGGCGAAGACCTCAGCCGACTCCACCCGCAGCCCCACCAAGGTCGCGACGTCGAAGAAGCGCCGGTAGTCGAGCTCGTCGCCCGCCACCCGCCAGTACGCCAACCGGTAGTGCTGTTGATCGAGCAGCGCATCGAGGGCGTCGGCATCGGCGTTGAGTGTTTGCAGGGCGGACGGCTCAGACGACAGCGCCTCGACCGACTCGGGGGACAACGGCAGCACATGGTCGAAGTACACGAGGGTGAACCCGTCGTCAGCATTCCATTCGACGCGCAGCTCTCCTCGCTCGAGCACCCGGCCGTAGTGGTCGCCGAGGATGGGCATCAGCAACCGGTCGTGGGGGGTTGACCCGGGGGGATCCCAATCGATGTCGAAATGCTGCGCGTACCGACTGGCGCGCCCCTTCTCGAGCACGTCCCACCACCAACGGTTGGTGCGAGGGCCGATGGCCATGTGGTTGGGAACTACGTCGATCACCTGGCCCAAGCCGCGCGCCGCCAGCGCATCGAGGAAGCGTTGGTGAGCCTTGGGGCCGCCCAGTTCGTCGTTGACCCGACTGTGATCGACGACGTCGTAGCCGTGGGCGCTGCCGGGCGCGGCCTGCAGGTAAGGCGATGTGTAGACGTGGCCGATACCCAGCTCGGCCAGGTAGCCGGTGACGTCGGCCGCCGCATCGAACCCGAAGCCTTCATGGAGCTGTAGCCGATAGGTGGCTCTGGGGATGGAACCGCGGTGAGCGGCCATGGTCAGCGCGAGCCGGGATCGGACCGGGGCGCGGCACCCGCCGCGACGGTATCGACCCTCTGCAGCACCAGCACCGAACGGGCTTCGGCCCGGATGCGTTCGCCCGACCGCCACTGGCGACGGGTGGTCGCCAGTGTCGGCTCACTCGTGTCGAGGACCCGTACCCACCGCCCGCCCCAATCGTCGTCGGGGAGCATGAAGTTGAGGCGACCGTGGTGGGCGTTGAACACCACCATGAAGGTCTCGTCGACCACCCGTTCGCCGCGGGGTCCCGGCGTCGCGATGGCCTGGCCGTTGACGTACACGGCTATTGACTTGGCGTAGCCCGACTGCCAGTCGTCGTCGGACATCTGCGTACCGTCCGGCCGGAACCAGGCGATGTCGACGGCACTGGCATCGGCACCCTGGAACCAACGACGGCGACGAAACACCGGGTGCTCCCGCCGCAGCGCGATCAGCTGTCGAGTGAAGTCCAATAGGTCAGGCTCGACGTTCGACCAGTCGATCCACGACAGTTCGTTGTCCTGGCAGTAGACGTTGTTGTTGCCCTGCTGGGTGCGGCCCAACTCGTCGCCGGAGACCAGCATCGGCACGCCCTGAGACAGGAACAAGGTGGTGAGGAAGTTTCGCTTCTGGCGCGCCCGGAGCTGGCGAATCTTGGGGTCGTCGGTGGGGCCCTCGGCGCCACAGTTCCATGACCGGTTGTGGCTCTCGCCGTCGTTGTTGTCCTCGCCGTTGGCCTCGTTGTGCTTCTCGTTGTA
>CAZEFG010000061.1:0-10723 GCA_964511355.1 uncultured Iamiaceae bacterium | reverse complement strand
CATCATGTCGCCGTAGTCGGCGTAGGCCTGGTAGAGCTCGATCATGGTGAACTCGGGGTTGTGACGAGTCGACAGCCCCTCGTTGCGGAACACCCGGCCGATCTCGAACACCCGCTCCATCCCGCCGACCACCAGCCGCTTCAGGTAGAGCTCGGGGGCGATGCGCAGGTAGAGCTCGACATCGAGCGCGTTGTGGTGGGTGGTGAACGGGCGGGCGTGGGCGCCGCCTGGGATCGGATGGAAGATGGGCGTCTCGACCTCGATGAAGGCGCGCTCTTCGAGCCAGCGCCGGATGAGGCTGACGATACGGCTGCGATCGCGCAGGGCCTGGGCTTCTTCGGAGACCCACAGGTCGACATAACGCTGGCGGTATCGGGTGTCGGGGTCGGTGAGCCCGTGCCACTTGTCGGGGAACGGACGACGAGTCGGCGCCAGGAGGGTCCAGTCGTCGACCCGCACCGAGAGCTCGCCCCGCTTGGTGGTCATGACGATCCCGCGGACCCCGATCCAGTCACCGAGCGACAGGTCGCCGAAGCCCTCGAAGTCGGGGGTCGAGGCGGCGAGACCGAACAGCTGGATGCGGCCGGACCCGTCCTGGAGAGTTCCGAAGGCCAGTTTGCCCTGCACCCGGCGGAGCATGAGGCGGCCGGCGACGGTTACGACGGTGTCGGTCTCGGTACCGGGCTCGAGGTGGCCCCACTGCTCGACGAGCTCGGCGGCGGTGGCGTCGGGCTCGTAGCGATACGGGATGCGAGGCCCGTGCGATGGCGTAGATGGGTTGTCGTGGGTATCGGTCATCGGTCGATGTTCTTGGCGTAGACGAGACGAAGTCCGTGCAGGGTGATCCACGGCTCGATGTGGTCGATGGTGGACGAGTACGGGGCGATCAGCGTGCTCAGCCCGCCGGTGGCGACCACCTTGCAGTCGCCGAGCTCGTCTTCGATGCGGTTGACGAGCCCGTCGACCTGCCCGGCGAAGCCGAAGATCGTTCCCGATTGGATGCACTCTGCTGTGGTCTTGCCGATGACGCTGCGGGGCTCGACCAGCTCGACCGCCCGCAGGGCCGAGGTGCGGGTATAGAGCGCATCGAGGCTGATGTCGACACCGGGGGCGATCGCCCCGCCGAGGTATTCGCCCTTGTGTGAGATGACGTCGCAGGTGGTGGCGGTACCGAAGTCGACCACCACGGTGGGACCGCCGAACAGGTGCCATGCGCCGACCGAGTTGGCGATGCGGTCGGCACCCACCTCACGGGGGTTGTCGACCGCGATGGCGACGCCCGACCGGACACCGGGCTCGATCACCACCGGCTCGAGTTTGAAGTAGCGGGTACTCATGTCGCGCAGGGCAGCGGTCACCCGAGGTACGCCGGACGAGATGCAGATGCCTTGAATGTCGTCGAACCCGCCCGGAAAACGCGGGCGAAGAAAGTCGCGCACCACGACCGACAGCTCATCGGCGGTGCGATTGCGCTCAGTGGTGATCCGCCAGTGGTCGATCAGCCCTTCACCTGCGGTCGAGGCCTCGTTGGCGTCAGTGCCGTCGTAGAGGCCGATCACAGAGTTGCTGTTGCCAACGTCGATGACGAGCAGCATCAGACGATTCCTTCTTCGGTGGGAGCGATGTGAAGTCCGATGTCGAGGCCGATGTCGAGCACCGGCGCCGAATTGGTGATGGCCCCGACCGAGATGCAGTCGGCACCGATGGTGCTGAAGGCGCCGATCGAGTCGAGGGTGACGCCGCCACTGATCTCGACCAGCACCTCGGGGCGCCGCGAGCGGACAGCATCGACGGAGGATCGCGCTTCGTCGAGGGTCATGTTGTCGAGCAGAACCGCGGTGGCACCGGCGTCGACGGCCTCGACCACCTGGTCGATCCGGTCGCATTCGACCTGGACCGTGCGGCCCGGCCACTGGGCCAGCGCCCGGCCGACCGCGGCGGCGATGGTGGTGCCGGTGAGGTGGTTGTCCTTCAGCATGACCCACTCCGACAAGTTGCCCCGATGGTTGACACACCCGCCGGCGCGCACGGCTGCCTTCTCGAGCGACCGGAGCCCGGGGGTGGTCTTGCGAGTGTCCCAGACCCGGGTCGACGAGTCGGCTGCATCCCGGTACTGGCCGGCGAGGGTGGCGATACCCGAAAGGTGCCCCAGGAAGTTGAGCGCCGTGCGCTCGGCGGTGAGCAGCGAGGCGAGCGGGCCCTGAATGCGGGCGAGCACCGCGCCACCCTCGACCGGCTCACCGTCGTTGAAGATCCAGCGCAGGTCGACGGTGGGATCGATCTGGCGGAAGGTCTCGGTAGCGCACGCCGTTCCGGCGAGGCGGCCCGGCGCCCGGGTGGCGAGCACCGCGGTTGCTTGGCGCTTCGGGTCGATCAGGGCCGCGGAGATGTCGCCCAACGGCAGGACGTCTTCGGCCAGAGCGCGCTCGACCGCGTCACGGACCGCAGCCATCGGGGGTTCGACCAGGGGATTCACAGGGCCACCAGACTGCCCTGCGAGGCCGAAGCGAGCCGAATCGGTTGATTTCACGGGGCCGGCGGACACGCCGACGAGGCTCAGTTGAAGCCGCGGCTGTCCTGCTTGAGGGCGGTGTCGACGCACAGGGCCGACGCCACCACCAGCTGGCGCAGGGGGTCCTGCAGGGGCCGGTGAACCTGCACCACGTAGTTGTCGGCGGTGGTGAACATCGTCTTGGCCAAGCCTTCCCAGGTCTTGGTGATGCGCCCGATCTCGGTTCCGGTGGCGTCCTGGATCGAGAAGTTCCATGCCCGCCAGTTCTCGGCGTTGATCGAGCCGATCGTCTGGCCGCCGACCTCGAAGGAGAACCGGATCTTGCCGATCGCGTTCTGCTGAACGACTTCGCCCACCGGCTGACCGGCGCCGTCGGTGATCTGCAGGCGCGACTTGACCAGCTTCGCTGGCCGGGTCACCACCAACAGCACGTTGCCGGCTACGTCGACCACCTGGAGGGTGTGGGTCATGAACTGGTCGAGGCTGCTGACGAGGCGCATGGCCTTCTTGGCCGCCGACTGGCCTACCTGGCGGACTCCGCCGACCTGGGTGCCGTTCTGGTCATAGACGGCGTATTCGCTGTTGATCTCGATGAGCTTCCACTTCTGATTGACCACGAGAACGGGAAGGTCGAACATCGGGCCACCGGCGGGGCCTCCGGCGGTGGACGCCAACCCGGCCTGGTTGACCACCTGGTTGACGACCTGGCTCGCAGCCTGATCTCCGACCGGGACGCCAGTGTTGACCGACACCGGGTCGGTGCGGGTGACTCCGTTGGACGACACGTGATCGGTCCAGATCTGACCGTCCCACCAGCGCAGTTGGTGGCGTCCGAGGGGGTCTGGGTGCCAGGCCGGAGGGTGGGCCGACGGGGTCTGCTCGACCGGCGGGGCTGGCGTCGACGGTCCGGCGGCGGACGGGCTGGCGGTGGGAGGGATGGCGTCCTGGGTGCTCACCGCCGTGAAGCTACTAGCCCACTGCGGCGGGTGTTTCCTGCTCGGCCCCCCCGATGACCAACCTGACGAGCAGTTCGTCGCGGGCATCGGGCGTGTCGATCCGGGTGTGGCAGCCACGGCTCTCGTCGCGGGCCGCGGCGGCGGCCACCAGCGCCCGGCCCACCATGATCAGGTTGGCAACTTCCAGGCGCTGGGGATCATCCATCGGACCTTCGCCCAGCTCGAGGCCCAGGTCGCGGAGGTCGGCGGCCGCCGCCTTGAGACTGGCCTCACTGCGCATGACCCCTGCGTTACGGGTGAGCGACGCTTGGAGGGCGGTGCGGATTTGGTCAAGAGGGCGTGCCGGGCGCCCGGAAACGGGGGTGGAATGCTCCGCCGCACTCGGGCCGAGACCTATCCGGCGGCCCTCGATGACCAGGGGATCGCCCGACCCCGACTCGGGCGGAGTCGCCCGGCGCTCGCCGCCGCGCAGCACGGCCCGCATGACCCCGGTGGGCTGGGGGCCATCCACACCCAACTCAATCGCCTCGACACAGCGAAATCCGAAGACCATCCCGTCGAGCAGCGAGTTGGAGGCCAGGCGATTGGCACCGTGAACGCCGCTGTTGGCAGTCTCGCCGGCCGCCCACAACCCGGGCAGGCTGGTGGCTCCGTCGAGGTCGGTCACGATCCCTCCGCAGTGATAGTGAGCGGCGGGGGCGATGGGCAGGAGGTCGACGGCGGGGTCTAGGCCCACCCGGTCGAGTGCCGTTGCGATGGTGGGGAACCGAGCGGCGAAATGTTCGAGCCCGCGGGCGTCGAGGTAGCAGTGCTCGGCGCCACTTTCGAGCATCCTGGCCATCATCGCCTTGGATACCTGATCTCGGGGCAGCAGCTCGTCGACGAATCGGTTCCCCTCGGTGTCGCGGATCAGCGCCCCGTGGCCGCGCAGCGCTTCGGAGAGCAGGGGCCGCGGCATGGCGGGATGGTGGAGCGCGGTGGGATGGAACTGCATGAACTCGACGTCGGCGACGGCGACACCTGCCCGTAGCGCCATGGCGGTACCGTCGCTGGTGGCCTCGCTCGGGTTGGTGGTGACGGCGAACAATTGACCAGCGCCGCCGGTGGCGACCAGCACATGGCGGGCCCGCACCTCATGGACCCCACCTTCGGGGTCGACGGCGATCACGCCCCGGCACCGGCCCCCTTCCACGATGAGGTCAGCGGCGAAAGTGTCCTCGTGCAGCGAGGTGGCGGTGGCGCGCACCGCTTCGACCAGCGCCCGCTCGACTTCGACCCCGGTGGCGGCCCCTCCCGCATGCAGGATTCGGGGCAGCGAGTGGCCGCCCTCACGAGCGAGCAGGTAGCTGCCCGATTCGTCGAGGTCGAAGGTGGCCCCGAAGCTGATCAGCTCGTTCACCCGGATCGGGCCCTCGTCGACCAGCACCCGCACGGCGTCGACGTCGCACAGGCCAGCTCCGGCAGCGAGAGTGTCGGCCAGGTGCAGATCGGTGGAGTCGGGGTCGCCACCGAGCACCGCCGCAACACCACCCTGGGCCCAGCGGGTGGCGGACTGGCTCAGCTCACCCTTGGTGATGATGCCGACCCGCATGCCGTGGCTGCCGGCTGCTCGGACGGCAGCCGACAGACCGGCCACCCCGCTGCCGAGCACCAATAGGTCGAGGTCGCCGTCGATCATTCCGGATCCTCGGGAACAGGGGCCGCGATGTTGTCGATGAGGCGAGTGGTGCCGATGCGGATGGCACCGAGGAGACGAACTTCGGTGCCTCGGTGAGCGTCGAGGCGGTCGAGGCGGTCGAGGGTGGAAGGGTCTGCGACCTCCAGGTAGTCGACCCCGGCCAGGGGCTCGCCGGCCACGACCTCAACCATCGTGGCGCGGACCTGGTCGGCGCCGACTTCACCCGCGGCGACCGCCGCCGCTCCAACTTGCATCGCCCGGTGCAACACCGACGCGGCGGACCGCTGCTCAGCATCGAGGTAGGAGTTGCGGCTCGACATGGCGAGGCCGTCGGGCTCCCGCACGGTCGGACAGGGCACGACCTCGACCGGTACCGAAAGGTCTTCGACCATCCGCCGCACCACTGCCACCTGCTGGAAGTCCTTCTCTCCGAAATAGGCCCGGCACGGCCCCGACAGGTTGAACAGCTTGGCGACGACCGTGGCCACCCCGTCAAAGTGGGTGGGGCGGCTGGCGCCCTCGAACCGGGTTGACACCTCGGCCACCGAGACGGTGGTGGCCATGGGCCGGGGGTACATCTCCTCGACGGTGGGGACGAACAACAGGTCGACACCAGCGCCGCGGGCAAGGTCGCGGTCGTGGTCGAGGTCGCGCGGGTAGGCGTCGAGGTCTTCGCCAGCACCGAACTGGAGGGGGTTGACGAAGATGCTGGCCAGCACCACGTCGCATTCGGTGGCCGCCCGCTCCATGAGGGAGACGTGGCCGGCGTGCAGGAAACCCATGGTGGGCACGAACCCGACCTGGGCACCGGACCGGCGGGCCTCGTCGAGTGTCGATCGGAGTTCGGCGGCGGTGGTGATCTCACGCATCACGGGGCTCCTGGGTCAGCCGGCGGGCCAGGGCCACCATCGCGTCGTAGCCGTCGATCTCGCTGGGGTCGAGGGCCTGGCGATGGCGATCGAGGGTGGCTTCGTCGCCCCGAGCGACCGGCCCGGTCAGCGCCGCCCGGGCTCCCATCAGCTCCACGTTGTCGATGGTGCCCCGCACCAGTTCGAGGAGGGCTTCGAGCGGAACTCCGGCGGAAGCGGCGACCCGTTGGGCTTGGGCCAGCAACGCCACCAGATGGTTGGACGCAATGCAGGCGGCGGCGTGATAGGCCGCCCGGTCGTGGTCGGCAACCTCGACCGTCTGGCCGTGGAGGTCGCTCACCAACTGGTCGATGAGGCGTCGGGCCCCGGCTCCGTTGGCCGCCACCGCGAACCAGGCCCCTTCCCGGAGGCGACGGGCGCCGATGTCGGGCCGCGGCAGTGAGACCAGGGGATGAAGCGACGCCTGGTGGTGGTGATGGGCCAGCACTTCGAGACCGAGAGATCCGGCGAGGTGGGCCACCACCGTGCCCGGCGCCGGGTTCACCGCCGCGGCCACCTCGGCCACCACCGAGTCGGGGGTGGCGATGACCAGCAGGTCGACACCGATGGCCGCCGTGGCGAGGTCGTCGCCGCGCCGCACTGGCGGGTCGATCTCCCAGCCAGCCCCGCCCAGGGCCAGGGCGAGGGCGCTTCCGGCCCGTCCGGGACCGATTATCCGCAGGGTCGTCATGACACTCCCGTCAGGGGCCCGACCGGGTCGACCACGTCGTCAGGGTCGACCATCCAGTCGAGGCCGGCCAGGTCGGGGGCGATCTCGAGCAACGGAACCTGCACGAAACGACGTTGCAGCATTCGGGGGTGAGGCACGGCCAGATCGGGCTCGTCGACCCGCGCCCCGTCGATCCACAGCACGTCGACATCGAGGGTTCGCGGGCCCCACCGCTCGTCGCGGACGCGCTCGGCGTCTAGTTCGAGGTTCCGGCACAGTTCGAGCAGGTCACGGGGTCCTGCCGAGGTGTCGATCGCCACCACCAGATTGAGGTACGGGCCCTGGCCATCGGGTCCGCCGACCGGTGCGGTCTCATAGACCGAGGACACCGCGACCACGTCGGGGATCAATTCGACGGCGCGTCGCAAATAGCCCAGCCGGTCGCCCAGGTTCGAGCCCAGACCCAACAATGCCCGGGTCATGGCGGGGTGAGCTGGGTCATGACGGGCTGGTCCGGCTCCGGGAGATGGTCACCCCGGTGGTGTCGAGATCGATGGGCACCGGTGGCCGCAGCTTGCGGACCGAGACCGTGACCGCCTCGACCAGATCGTGGGCCAAGGCGGCAGTGGCGATGGCATTGGCCATGGCCTCGACCAGCACGAAGCGGCCCTCCGACACGATGGCTTCGACGACGACCGCCAGATCCCCGTAGTCGACCGTGTCGACCAGAGCGTCGGACTGCCCGGCCGGGGCGAGGTCGGTGAACACGGTCAGGTCGATCTCAAAGGGCTGGGACTGTTGCTGCTCGTGGGCCAAGGCGCCACAGATACCGAGGGCGCGCAAACCCCGCAGCTCGATGCGATCGAGCGGGCGACCGTCGGGAGCGAGGGGCCACTGACCTCTAGTGGCGTCGCCGGTCACGACGAGGCGGCCCGCAGCTTCTCGGCCACCGCGATCAGCTCACGGCCGTTGGGGCCGAGCTGGCGGGAGGTGAGGCGTTCGATGGCGGTGATGGTGTCGGGGCTGTTGTCGATGAGGTCGGTCCAGCGCAGGTAGGCCGCCGCCACCCCACACACCCGGTCGCCCAGCTCTTCACCGTGGACCAGGAGCTTGCCGCCAGCGTCGATCATGGCCTTGATCTGGGGGAACAAAGCCCCGAGCACCCGAGCGGGATCGTCGTGCGGGCCGAAGGGGCAGTGCATCCACTCGACCCCGAGTTCGTCGTAGTTGTGCAGGTTGGCGCTCGAGGGGATGAGCGAGACCACCCGGGTGAAGCCCTGTTCGCGGGTCCAGATGATCTCTTCTTGGCGACGCACCTTGCGATGGTTCGCGCCGTAACCACCGGGTCGTTCGCTGATGGCCAGCTTGTCCTTGATGATCCACGAGAAGTGCCGTGGGGTTATCCCTTGTGCCCATTTGCCCTTCATGGCCATCTTGCGCGCTGTCTCCGTTCTCGTGGCGGCGTCAGCCGACCACCACCGTGGCTGCGTCTCGTGCCGGACGCACGTCGTGTACCCGTACCATCCTCGCACCCTTGGCAAGGCTCCACACCACGGTGGCCACGTTTCCCTCCATCCGATCGTCCGGCTCGACCTGGTCGACCGGCAGATGGAGCGGTGCGGAGAGGCCCACGCCGGGGCGGGCCACCGCTTCGGCCCGGGCCCAGCCGGCGGCATCGGAGCGGGCGTGGGCGGCGCCGATGAAGCGCTTGCGGCTGGTTCCGACCAGCACCGGATAGCCGGTGTCGACCAGGCGGTCGAGGTGGGCGAGGAGGGCCAGGTTGTGCTCTGCGGTCTTGGCGAAACCGATTCCGGGGTCGATCCAGACCTCGTCGATGCCTGCCTGGCAGGCCCGCTCGGCCATGGCCACCAGCTCGTTGGTCACCTCCGCGACCACGTCGTCGTAGTGGGTGAGTGTCTGCATGGTGGCCGGGGTCCCGCGGCTGTGCATGGCGACCCAACCCACGCCCAGCTCGGCGGCGACGGGCCACAGTTCGCCACCCACATCGTTTATGAGGCTGGCGCCGGCCTTCACCGCTGCTTCGGCCACCTCGGGTTTGGTGGTGTCGACCGAGACCCGCACCAGGGGGGCCAGGGCCTCGACGACGGGCAGGATCCGGTCGGTCTCAACCCCGGAATCGACGAGCTGGGCGCCGGGCCGGGTCGACTCCCCACCGACGTCGATCAGGTCGGCCCCTGCGGCCACCAACCGACGGGCGTGGTCGATGGCGGCGCCGTGGTCGAGGAAGCGGCCCCCGTCGGAGAACGAGTCGGGGGTGACGTTGACGATCCCCATGATGAGAGGGCGCGGCGCCACGGCTCAGGGACCGGCCAGAAGATCGACCAGCTCAGCCGGGTGGTCGACGATGTGAGCCGCCCCGGCTTCTTCGAGTTCCTCACGGTCGCCGAAACCCCAGGTGACGCCGACGGGGAGCAACCCGTGGTGGCGGGCTGCTTCGACGTCGTGACGACGGTCGCCGATCATCACCGAGGCGGCCGGGTCGACCGACTCCAGTTCGGCCAGCGCCCGCTTCATGGTGTCGACCTTGCTCTCGGATTCGGCCAGACCAGGTCCGGCGATGATCTCGAAGTGGGGGCTGAGACCGAGGTGATCGAGGATCGGGACGGCCCAATGGGTGGGCTTGGAAGTGCAGACCCCGAGTCGGTGGAGGTGGGCCAGTGCCTCGATGGCTTCGGGGATGCCGCGATAGGTGAGCGCCAGCTCGATGGACGCGGTGCGGTAGTAGCTGCGGTAGGTCTCCATCAGAGGTTCGAGAAGCTCGGGTGAGGCCCCCTTCTCCTGCAACAGCGCGGTGAGGGTCCATTGCAGGGGCGGGCCGATGACGCGGTTCAGGTCGTAGCGGGTGAGCGACCCCAGTTCGAACTCCACGAGGGCGGCGTTGAGGCACTGCAGGACCGGTTCGGTGGAGTCGAGGATGCAGCCGTCGAGGTCGAACAGGACCACGCGACCGGTTGGGAGGCTCGGCATGAGGTCATGTTGTCATGCCCAGGCCGGCGGGTCGGCCGGGTTGGGGCTACCGGCTCAGGGCGGCTAGGCGGCGGGCTCAGACTGGGCGAGGATCGCATCCAGGGCCGGACCGTCGAGGGTTTCCTGCTCGATGAGGGCAGCGGCCAGGGCGTGGAGCACTTCGCGGTGCACGGTCAGGACCTCGCGGGCCTGGGCGTGAGCGGAGTCGATCAGGAGCCGGACCTCGTCATCGATCGCCGACGCCAAGAGGTCCGAGTAGTTGGCCTGGTGGCCTTGGTCGCGGCCGAGAAACACTTCGCGTTGGGTCTCGCCGAGCTTACGGGGGCCGAGGTTGTCGCTCATTCCGTACTCGGTGACCATGGCGCGGGCGATGGTGGTGGCCCGGTCGATGTCGTCGGCGGCGCCGGTGGTGGGATCGCCGAAGATCAGCTCCTCGGCGGTGCGGCCACCAAGCAGCATGGCGAGCTGGTCGCACAGTTCGGCTCGGGTGCGGAGGTACTTGTCCTCGGTTGGCAGCGCCAGGGTCCACCCGAGGGCGCGGCCGCGGGCCACGATCGAAATCTTGTGGATCGGATCGGTATGGGGCAGGACGTGGCCGACCAGGGCGTGGCCCGCTTCGTGGTAGGCGATGACCCGCTTCTCCTTGGCCGACATGACCCGGCTCTTGCGCTCGGCGCCGGCGAGGACGCGGTCGATGGCGGCTTCGACCTCGGCCATGGAGATGACATCGCGTTGGCGGCGGGTGGTGAGCAGGGCGGCCTCGTTGAGGAGGTTGGCGAGGTCGGCCCCGGTGAATCCCGGGGTGCGCCGGGCGATGATGGTGGTGTCGACGTCGGGACCGAGGGGTTTGCCCTTGGCGTGGACGTCGAGGATGGCCCGGCGGCCCTGGAGGTCGGGTTGGTCGACCACCACCTGGCGGTCGAAACGGCCGGGCCGCAGCAGCGCAGGGTCGAGGATGTCGGGTCGGTTGGTGGCGGCGATCAGTATGACGCCGCTGCGGACATCGAACCC
>CAZEFG010000060.1:0-10838 GCA_964511355.1 uncultured Iamiaceae bacterium | reverse complement strand
GTCGAGATCATCTGTACCAACTCGGCCAGTGTCGAGGCCGGGGAGGTCTTCCCTGACCTGTTGCTCACAGTCCGGGTCACCACCGAAGCCCGTCCGTCGGTGACCAACACGGTCCGGGTCGACCCGCCTGAAGACCAGCGCGACACCGACGACTCGAACGACGAAGACGACGAGCGAGTGGTCGTGCCCACCCCGGGCCGCCCCAACCTCGTCATCGAGAAGTCGGCCAGCCAGCACGAGGTCAACCAGGGCGACCTGGTCACCTGGACCATCGAGGTCCGCAACCACGGCAGCACCTCCGGTGATGCCCAGGTGGTCGACACCTTGCCGTCAGGGCTCGAGCTGGTCAGCACCGGCACCCCCGCCCCATCGGTGTCGGGTCAGACCATGACCTGGAACCTGGGCCCGATCTCGGCCGGCTCCCCGGTGTTCTTGACCTATGTCACCCGGGTCACCGCCGAGCCGGGATCGTCGCTCACCAACCTCGTCGTGCTCGACGGCGAGGACCAGGACCGTGACACCGTCGAAGTCACCGACGAGGAAGAGCCTGAGGATCCCTCGGCTCCGCCGACCACCGCTCCGCCAGGGGTCGGCGGCAGCGGCGAGGGCGGCGGTGAGGGGGGCGGTGGCCGCCTGCCGACCACCGGATCGAACATCGGCGACCTCATCGTGCTGGCGTTGATGTTGATCGCTGCTGGTTCGGCCATCGGGGTCGCAGGTCGACGCCGTTGGCTCCAGTCGAAGTAGGACGCTGGGCTAGCCTCCCCGGGAACCCCGGGGAGGAGCCCTACTCGATAACGATGTTGTCGAGCGGGGCCGCGGGGGTGGGCCAGCTCATGTCGAGGGCATCGAGGGCATCCACCAGGACTTGGCTCACGAGCAGATCCCGGAACCATTTCCGGTTGGAGGGAACGACATACCACGGCGCCTGGTCGGTGCTGGTGCGTTCGAGCGCCACCCGGAACGCCTCCTGGTAGCTGTCCCACTTGGCTCTGGTGTCCAGGTCGCCTTGCTCGAACTTCCAGTGCTTGGTGGGATTGGAGAGCCGCTCCTCCAATCGCTCCTTTTGCTCATCGGCGGAGATGTGCAGGAAGAACTTGCGGATGATGGTGCCCTCGTCGGCCAGGCGCCGCTCGAAGTCGACGATGTGGCCGTACCGTCGCTCCCACCGCTCCCGGCGCACCAACTCATCGACCCGCACCGCCAGCACGTCCTCGTAGTGGCTGCGGTTGAAGATCACGATCTCGCCGTCGCGGGGCGTCTGCGCGCTCACCCGCCACAGGTACTCATGGGCCAGCTCGATCTCGGTGGGACGCTTGAACTCCGCCACCCGGATGCCGAGGGGGCTCACCGCGTGGAACACCCGGCGAGTGGTGCTGTCCTTGCCCGAGGTGTCCATGCCCTGCAACACCACCAGCACCTTTGCCGCCTTCGATGCGTGGAGCAGAACCTGGAGTTCGTCGAGTCGCTCGGCCAGCGCGCCGGTGCGCTTCTTGCCGTCACCCTTGGTGCCTTCGAACCCCTCGGTGGAATCGGGTGGGAAGTCCGTGAGATCGACAGGGTGGCCGGGCCGGACCCGGAAGCGTTCGGTATCCATCCCCGGTTTCTAGTGCTACGTTCCGGCCGTGACCAGGGTTCGTGTCGCGGTAGCGCTGTTGTTGCCCCGCCAGGTCAGCGACGAGATCGACGGCATCCGACGGGCTTTCGGAGCCGACCCCGACTACATCCCTCCCCACATCACGCTCGTCCCACCGGTGAATCTGCCTGAGGGGGAGGTGGGCGAGGCCCTGGCCGTGCTGCGTGATGCCGCAGCATCAACCCCCGGCCCGCTCGCCATCAGCTTGGGACCGTTCGACACCTTCCTGCCCCAGAACCCGGTGCTCTACCTGCGGGTCGGAGGCCAACTCGACCCTTTGGTGGCGCTGCGGGCCGCCTGCCTGCGCCCGCCTCTCGATCGACCCGACCCCCGGCCCTATGTCCCCCACGTAACCGTGGCTAGGGGTCTGCGGCCCGACGACGACTTGGTGGCCCGTCGCCTGTTGGGGCGCTATGACCGTGAAATCGAAATCCCCGCCCTTCACCTTCTGGTGCAGGTCAACGAAGAGGCGCGGGGTCGGTTCTGGACGACAGCCGCTGATGTACCCCTGGGGCCGAGGCGGATCGTGGGCCGCGGCGGACTCGAAGTCGAGCTGACGACCGGCGAACTAGTCGATCCTGAAGCCCGCCAGCTGCTCGCCGCCCACGCCGCCCAACCGGCGGTTGTTCCTTCCCCGCTTCGCCCGCTGGTGGTGACAGCTCGGACCAACGGGGCCGTGGTCGGGCTGGCCGCCGGCAACACCGGGGGACGCGCCGCGGCGATCGACGTCCTCGTCGTCGACCAGGAGTGGCGGCGCCGTGGCATCGGTTCGCACCTGATGGCCGCCGTGGAACACGAGACCGCGCACCGAGGTGCCGCGGTCATCGAAGCCCGCTCGGACCTGGGACCCGATGTTGATGCATTGCTGGAGGGACGTGGCTGGACCAAGCGCCCCGGTCCCGGAGGACCCCGCCGCTGGCGCGCCCTGGGGCCCGGTTAGTCGAACTCGATGGCGGCGTAGTCGCGGAGCTTGTCGAGACGGTGCTGGGACTCGATGAGGCGCACGGTGCCGGACTTCGAGCGCATGACCAACGACTGGGTCTGGGCGCCGCGGTGGTCGTACTCGACACCCTGGAGAAGGGCGCCCGAGGTGATGCCGGTGGCGGCGAAGAAGCAGTTGTCACTGCGAACGAGATCGTCGCTGCACAAGATCTGGTCGAGGTCGTATCCGGCGTCGATGGCGGCCTGGCGCTCCTCGTCGTTTCGGGGATAGAGCCGCCCCTGGATCTCGCCCCCCATGCACTTGAGGGCGGCCGCCGAGATGACCCCCTCGGCGCACCCGCCGATGCCGAGCAGCAGGTCGATGCCGGACTTGGGCCAGGCGGTGGCAATCGCGGCGGGAGCGTCCCCGTGTTCGATCATGTGGATGCGGGATCCGGCCTCGCGGATCTGGCGGATGATCTCGTCGTGGCGGGGCCGGTTGAGGATGACGACGGTGAGGTCGCGGACCTGTTCGCCCTTGGCCTTCGCTATGGCCTTGAGGTTGTCGAGGATCGGCCGATCGATGTCGACGGCGTCCTTGGCCTCGGGGCCGACGGCCAGCTTGTCCATGTAGAAGATGGGGCCCGGGTCGAACATGGTGCCCCGTTCGGACACCGCGATGATCGAGGTGGCGCCGGCCTGACCGTTGGCGGTGAGGGTGGTGCCCTCGATGGGGTCGACCGCGATGTCGCAATGTGGCGGCGAACCGTCGCCGATGCGCTCGCCGTTGTAGAGCATCGGCGCTTCGTCCTTTTCGCCTTCACCGATGATGACGGTGCCATCCATGGGCACGGTCTCGAGCACCAGACGCATGGCGTCGACCGCCGCTCCGTCGGCACCGTCCTTGTCGCCCCGGCCCACCCAGCGCGCGGCCGCCAGCGCGGCGGCCTCGGTGACCCTGACTAGCTCGAGGGCCAGGTTGCGGTCGGGGGCCTCGCGAGTGTCGGAAACGTTGGCGTCGCTCATGGGAGGGACCCTAGCCAGCGCGGGTTGACCCGGACCATGTAGACCTTATCGGCGACACGACCATCGGTCGGCCAAAGCGTGCCAGGATGGCGTATGTCTGTGAAGCGATGCCCCAGCTGCGGTGACCTCTACCTCGCTGCCGTCGACGTCTGCGCCGACTGCGGCGAGACGTTGGTGGAGATCGAGGCGGAGCCCACCACCGGTGACGGCGGTCCGACCGAGCACGGATCCGACTTCGAAGAGTGGGACCTCGCCGCTTGGACCATGGAGAGCCGCCGTCTCCTCGACGGCATGCTGGTCAACACCCAGATTCCTCGGTCCTGGCAGGGGGCGACGCTGTTCACCGCTCCGGACAGCCGGTCCCAGGTCGAGGATCTCGTCGCTCAGGTGGGCGTGTCAGAGGCGGGGGTTGGCGAAGGCGAAACGGTTGGCTACGAGGTGTCGGACTGGACCGACGATGCCCTCGACCGTCTGGTGGCGCTCCTGCAACGCGACCGGGTGCCTTACCGCTGGGACCCCGACGGCGACCTCGAGGTGGGAGTCGAGCACGAGGAGACCGTCGACGCCATCTTCGGCGAGCTGTCCGGCGAAGCGCCCGACGGCGGCGACGCCGATGTCGACGACGATGAAGAGGCGGGGATGGAAGGCCATCAGACGCTGTCGGAGATCTTCCTCGCCGCCGATCGCCTGGCCCGCAACCCGGCCGACGCCAACGCGCCCGAGACACTGATCGAGGCTCACGGACGAATGGCCGGCCTGGCACTTCCGTTCGGATTCTCTCCCCAAATGTGGTCAGCGGTGGCCGATGAGGCTGGTTCGCTCTCGGAGAAGCTCGCCGACCCCGCCACCCCCACCGACGACGTGATGGCGGCCGCCTCCCGGCTCCGGGACCTGCTGCGCGACTACGTCTGACCCACCGATAGTCTCGGCTGATGGTCGTGGCCGAGCTGGAGGTTTTTCATTCCCGGGCCATCGCCCCGACTCGGCGGGTAGCCCTTGGCGAACACCGTCTGCCGGTCGATTCGACGCCGGCTTCCGGCCCTATCCTGTTGGCGGCGGTCGTGGCGGCCACGGTCGGGTCCATCTCCGATGATCTTCGCCCCGACCTCGATCGCTTGATGAGCGACATCGAGGTTGGTCGGCGCATCGCCCAACCCCGGCTCCGGCACCGCTTCCAGGCCGACCGGATCGGCCTCCAGCGCAGCACCCATCGCCTGGTTGCCCGGGGCGCCCGGCTGCACCTCGATCTCGACGACCGGGGCGCTCCCATCCAGCAGGCCCTAGCGGCCATCTACGCGGTCGGCACCCTGGGCGTGGCCCACCGGCGGGCGGCGATGGACGTGGTCCGGCGGGGTGCCCGTTGGGATGGCCCCCTCGACGACCGGTTGATCCATCACCTCATGGGTTCGGCCGGCTCAGGATGGGTGGCCGTCGATGGCGATCCGGTGATGTGGGCGCTGGGGGTCTTTGGCCTCGACGAGATCGATCGAGCCCAGGTGCAGCGGAGGTTCCGCCAGCTCCTGCGCGACGCCCATCCCGACCACGGCGGAGCCTCGACCATGGCGGCTGCCCGGATCGCCGAGCTGGCCGAGGCCCGCCGCATCCTGCTGGGCGAAGCCCTGGCCGCAGCAGCCGACCGGTCTTGACCCCCGCCGCCAAACGGGGCGCGAAGGCTGCGCCGGACGGGTTGCTGCTGACTCACGGGGCCGGCTCAGGGTCCGACCATCCCACCCTGTTGGCCATCGAGGCGGGCGTAGCCCCGCTGCCGGTGACCCGCATCGAGTTTCCGTATCGGCGCGAAGGGCGCAAACCACCGGATCGAGCCCCCAAGCTGATCACCTGCGTGCGGGAAGAGGCCGACGCCTTCGCCGAGCGTCTCGAGGTTGACCCTGGGCGGGTGCTGCTCGGCGGAAGGTCGATGGGCGGTCGCATGTGTTCGATGGCGGTGGCCGAGGGTCAGCCCGCCGCCGGGCTGGTGTTGATCTCGTATCCGCTGCATCCGCCCGGCAAGCCTGACCGACTTCGGGTCGACCACTTCCCGCTCATCGAGGTGCCCTGCCTGTTCGTGTCGGGCACCCGCGATCCGTTCGGGACGCCCGAGGAGATGGAGCACCATGTG
The DNA here is from genome assembly GCA_964511355.1 of uncultured Iamiaceae bacterium. Lineage (GTDB taxonomy): Bacteria > Actinomycetota > Acidimicrobiia > Acidimicrobiales > SKKL01 > SKKL01. The sequence continues at coordinate 5,136 of CAZEFG010000060.1, read as the reverse complement.
GCCGCCATCCCCGCGCCGGTCACCATGTGCTGGATCGAGGGAGGTCGCCACGAGCTGAAAGGAGCCGACGACGAGGTCGTCGCCGCCATCACCGGCTGGCTCAGGACGATGTGGCTGCCGTGAGCGCGACCACGATGCCCATTTGCCCTGCCGCCGCAGCCAGCTTCTGATCGCCGGTCGTGAACACCAAGTCGTTATCGAGGACCTGATGAGCGGCGGCGAGGTGGACGGCGTCGTAGCCGCGGAGCCCCAGCTCCTGAGCTAAGTCTCCCGCAGCTCTGGCCAGTTCGGCAGTTATCTCGATTACGTCTACCTCGGCCACGATCGAGTCGAGGTCACCGACGGCGGCATTCAACCCGGAGCGGTTGATCCGCCCCATCCGCTCGGCCTGGGCCAGCGCCGCCCGGGCCTCGGGGTACATGAGGCGGCTGGTCACCACGCGGGTGGACTCGTTCCATATGCGATTGCAGACCCCAGTCGCTGCCTCAGCGACGATGAGGGGGACCACGGCGGAGGTGTCGAAGAAGGCGATCACCGCCGTTGCTCAGCCACCAGTTCGCTCACCGGTTCCTTGGCGGGGATGCCACGCCCTGTCCGGGGGCGTTTCACATGATCACCTGGGGTCGCCAGACCTTCGTCGATGAGGCGATCGAGTGGTCGAGGTTGGTTGAGCGGCACCAGGCGCGCTACCGCCTTGCCATGGTCGGTGATGGTGACCTCATGGCCTTCGCCGACTAATGACACATAGCGGCTTAGGTGGTCGCGCAGTTCGCGGATGCCAGCTTCCATAGGTCTATTATGCCCACAATCCCGTCGGTAATGTCGCCACAATGTGATGAGGTGCTTGGCACGGTGCCGCGGCTACATGGCCTCAGGCGGGGCGGTCTGGGGAGCCGCGTCGCTCGGGTTGAGCTCCTCGAGTTCCTGGTTGGCGGTCTCGGGGAACTTGGTGATCACCAGGGCCGCCAACAACAGCGGGCTGACCGCCAGCACCGCCATGGCGGCGCCAAAGCTGCCAAGCGAGCGGGCGAGGTAGCCCGCCGCCAACAGGCCGACGCTCGACCCGACCACCCCCACCAGGGTGATGATGCCGTTGGCCCGGCCTCGCTGGCGGGTGGGGAACAGTTCGGGGCCGTAGACGCCCAGGGCGGGGACGCTGGCCGCGGCCACGATCGAACCGATCGCCGAGAAGCTCCACATCGGCCAGCCGGCGGCGACGTAGGCCCCAACGGTGAACACGGTTCCTCCCACCAACCCGACCGCGGCGACCCGCCGTCGTCCGCGCACGTCGGCCAGTCGTCCACCGACGGCCACTCCGATTCCCGCCGGAGTGCTGGTGAGCAGGGTGAACGCTGAGATCCGGGCAGCGGAGAACCCTCGTTCCGAGCGCAGGAATTCGTTCTGGAACTGCGAGGCGGGGGCCAGGAAGCACGAGCCGAGGAAACCGGCGATCGCCAGCAGTCGCAGCCGGGACTGGTCGGCCGGGGGAGAGGTCTCGTCGTGGTGGGCGTGATACCGGCGGCTCTCGGGCAGCAGGCGAGAAACCCTCAGCAGCAGCGGAAGCGAAAGCAGCGGGAGCAGGTAGAGGATGCGCCATCCGTCGGGACCGGTATCGGCCAGCGGCAACGCCCACACGCACATTCCGCTACCCAGTCCGGCCACCAGCGCCAACACGCTCACGCCGTAGGCTCGCGACCCCGCCGGTAGTTCTTCGGCGGCCACGATGCCTATGAGCAGGCCCAACGCGGTCGACAAGCCCCGGGCCACGGTCTGGCTGATACCGAGCCACACCAGGTTCGGGGCGAATGCTCCCGTTGCCGCCACCACGATGGCGGCCGCCGCGGTGGCGAGCAGCAGCAGCCGTCGTCCCCGCCGATCAGACAGAGCGGTGATCACCAGGGCCAGCAACACGCCGATCCGTACCAGGGCGAGGGTCAGGCCTTGGGCGGCCTCGTCGGCATCGAAGGACTCGGCGGCGAAGGTGATCGTCTGGGTGATCAAGGTTCCCAGGTAGCCGCCCATGATCGCCATCACGCACAGCAGCGACAACACGATCGCGGTCCGCTGATCGAACCGGTCAGGCGGGGCCCACCACGGTTGGGCCGCTTCGGCTCCTTCGTCACCTGCGACCACGGGCGGGCGCCGGAACTGTCGTCGGACCACGGGCACGAACAGGAACGCGAAGAACGGGATGGCCAGGCGGAACCTGACCTCCTCGACGACCTCGTACCGGCCTTGTTCTTCGGAAGTTACGTCGAGAACACGCTGGTAGGACCGGACCGGACCGACCTCCGCCGCGAAGCGGTCAGGACCATCGGGCCGCTCGGCGATGACGGCGTTGAGGGGCCGCCGGAGGTGTTCGAGCCCGGCGGCGTCGACGCTGAGGTGGTTCACGACGCGGGCCACGAGCGATGATGGTAGGTGTTCGACGGTGTGTCTCCGGTATCGGCACGGCATGCTGGAAGGGCCGGGTTCGCCCGGCCAGCCCGTCCCAGCAATAGGAGCGATAAGTGCGCGACAAGGTCGAGAAGGTCATCGAGGTGATCCGACCTGCCATTCAGGCCGACCAGGGCGACATCATCCTTCACGATGTCGACGAGGCCAATGGCGTGGTCACCGTCGAGCTGACCGGCGCGTGTGTCAGCTGTGCCGCTTCGAGCCAGACCCTCAAGGCCGGGGTCGAGCGCATCATGCGCGACCGCGTGCCCGGAGTGACCGAAGTTCGCGACCTCACCGTCGAGACCGGTACCGCGGTCTCGTTGTAGGCCCCGGTTCCCCTGGCGCCAGATCCGTGGGGATACCCTGCGGCGGTGGCTGACTCCCTGACCGACACCAGTGAAGATTCCGGCGTCGACGCCCTGGTTGAGGATGCCGCCCGCCTACTCGAGGCTGCCCACGCCGGTGACCGGGGGGCCCTCGCCCGTCTGTTGACCCGGGTCGAACGGGGAGGCGAGGTGGCTCACGCAGTGGCCAAGGCCGCCACCACCCGGATGAGCGCCGATGGGATCGAGCCGGGGTACACCGTCGGGCTGACCGGTGCGCCGGGCGCGGGGAAGTCCACCCTCACCAACGCGCTGGTGGGCGTCATGCGGGCCGACGACGTGCGCTTGGGGGTCCTGGCCATCGACCCAACTTCGCCCTTCACCGGCGGTGCCATTCTCGGCGACCGGGTCCGGATGTCGGACCATGCCCTCGACGATGGAGTGTTCATCCGTTCGATGGCGACCCGAGGGAACCTGGGCGGGTTGGGCCTGGCCACCCCGGGAGGGATTCGGGTGCTGCACGCCGCCGGTCGCCCGTGGGTGATCATCGAAACCGTCGGGGTGGGCCAGGTCGAGGTCGACATCGCCGGCGCGGCCGACACCACCGTGGTCGTGGTGAACCCCGGCTGGGGCGATGCCGTGCAGGCCAACAAGGCCGGGCTCATGGAGATCGCCGACATCTTCGTGGTCAACAAGGCCGACCGGCCCGGAGCGAGGGACACGACCCGCGATCTGGCCTCGATGCTCGACATGACCGAACCCCAGGGTTGGCGGCCTCCGATCGTGGCCACCAACGCCACCGACGGCACCGGTGTCGACGACCTGTGGGCGGCGATCACCGAGCACCGTGAGCACCTCGAGACCAGCGGTGAGCTGACTCGGAGGCGGCGAGACCGGCGTCGCCTCGAACTCGCCCGCATCATCGCCGAGCGGCTGATGGCCCGGGCCGACGAGCTGAGTGGCGGCGACGCTTTCGAGGCCGCCCAGCGCCGGATCGAAGCGGGTGAGATCGACCCCTGGACCGCCGCCGACCAACTGCTCGACGGGGTCTGAGCGGCCGGCCATGGCTCCCGTCGCCGGTACCTGCGCTCCCGGGTTCGAGGCGGTACGAACGGCGTTCGAGGCCAACTTCGCTTCTGAAGACACGGCCTCCGATGCGGAACTCGGAGCAGCGGTGACGGTGATGGTCGACGGCGAGACCGTCGTCGACCTCTGGGGCGGATGGTCCGACCTCGCTCGCTCCCGCCCGTGGGAGGCCGACACGCTGGTCAACGCCTACTCGGTCGGCAAGGCAGTGGTCTCGGTGCTGCTGTTGGAGCTGGTCGACCAGGGCTTGGTCGGCCTCGACGACCCGGTGGCGAAGCACTGGCCAGACTTCGCCGCCGCGGGTAAGGGCGAGGTGACCGTGCGCCATGGGCTTTCCCACCAGGCCGGTGTCCCCGCCATCCGCGAACGTCTCACCAACGACGATCTATGGAACTTCGAGCGCATGTGCGAAGCGCTGGCCGCCACCGAGCCGTGGTGGACGGCGGGGGCCCGGCACGCCTACCACACCAACACCTTCGGTCATCTGATCGGGGGGATCATCGCCCACGTCACCGGTGAGGATCCGGGGGCCCGGCTTCGGGGGCTACTGGCCCGCCTCGGCGAGCCGGGCGACATGTGGTTCGGCGTGCCCGATGCCCTCCATCGCCGGTGCGCGCAGGTGCAGTTCGACTCGCCCAACGCCCTCGACCCCGCGCTTCTCGACTCCGACCTCTCCGACGAGCAGCGCATGTTGGTGCTCGGCTACGTCAACCCTCCGGGGTACTCCTCGATCGGGGTGGTGAACACCCCTGAGTGGCGACGCGCCCAGGTGCCGTCGACCAACGGGCACATGACCGCCCGGGCGGTGGCGGGCTTCTACGGGCATCTCCTGGCGGGTCGCATCCTGAGCGACGAGCTGTTGGCCGAGGCGGTCCGCACCCAGGTCGCGGGGCCGTGCCCCGTGCTGGGCCAGGAGGTGGCGTTCGGGCTCGGACTGCAACCCTGGACCGAGCACCGGCCCTTTGGTCGCAACCCCGGCGGCTACGGCCACTACGGGTCGGGCGGGGCGCTGGGGTTCGCCGACCCCACGACCGGGATCGCTTTCGGGTACGTGATGAACCACGTGATCCCCCGGTGGCAGAACCCCCGCAACCGCGCCCTGGTCGACGCCGTGTACTCCTGCCTCTAGCGGCCCTTCCAGACCCCCCGGTTCCCGGTGGCGCGAAACGGCCATTCGCGGCGGTTCCGCGCCATCAGGAGCCGCGAGGTGGCCGGCGTGGTGGCCGGCGTGGTGGCCGGCGGGCAGTGGGGCTAGCGGCCCTTCCAGACCGGGGCGCGCTTTTCGGCG
>CAZEFG010000059.1:0-10848 GCA_964511355.1 uncultured Iamiaceae bacterium | reverse complement strand
GGGGGGGGGGGGGGGGGGGGGGGGGGGGGGGGGGGGGGGGGGGGGGGGGTGGCGGTGGCGGTGGTGGCGACGGGACCACCACCACGACTTCGCCCCCGCCGACGAGCTCCACGACGACGACCACGACTGCACCCCCTCCGACCACCAGCACCACGGCTCCGCCCCAGTCCGCCGGTGCCGGCTTCTCCAACAGCGGTGCCTCGCCCGATGGTCGCAACAAATGGAAGGCCACCACCACCCTGAACCTCAGGGGCAACGACGGCAAGCCGCTGGTGGGCACCGTGCTGGTCACCGTGAAGGTCACCGAGACTCACAGGAGTTGGTTGGGGATCGCGACCACCGAGACCAGGACCAAGGTGATCGAGGTTCACAACGGCTCGCGAACCTTTTCTGAGGGTGGGTTCGACGAGTACGCCTGGTTCCAGCGAGCTGGCGTCGACCAGGTCGTCTACGAGGTCGTCGACGTGAAGTCCACCGGGGCCGGCCCACCGGTTCAGTGGGACGGCAAGAACGCCACCGCCGTCATCTCGCCGTAGGTCGGTTCAGCCGGCGCGTGACGCTCTGATCTCGGCGCAGGTGGGACACACCGGGTAGCGCTGCGGGTCGCGGGTGGGCGTGAACTTCTTGCCGCAGATGGCGGTGATGGTCTCGCCCGTGACCGCGGCCCTGGCGATGTCGGCCTTGCGGGCGTAGTGGGCGAAGCGGTCGTGGTCGCCCTCGTCGAGGTCCGGCCGGATCGGGGTCGGGGCAATGCTGGGGTGCGACATCGGGGCGATCCTACAAGCCCTGTCACCTCGCACCGACAGCTGAGCGAGCTCACCTCGGTGCCGGATGTGCCTCGCGCGGCCGCAATGGCCGGGTGAGATTGCGCGTTCGCATCTGCGCACGGTTCCACTCGGGAGGCGGCGCTGCCAGGATGAACAGTGCTGCCAGGATGAACAGTGCTGCCAGGGGGAAGGTGCTGCCAGGATGAACCTTCGAGAGGAGCCGCCATGTCGTCGGTGAACGCTGCTGGAGTGTCGAAGGCGAGGACGCTCCTGCGCTGGATGCTGGGGGGTGCCCTTGTCGTCGCCGGCACCGGCCATCTCACGACGGCGCGCGAGGAGTTCCAAGCCCAAGTGCCCGACTGGTTCCCGATCGACGACGATCTCGTCGTTGTGGGCTCGGGTGTGATCGAGCTGGCCCTCGGCGCGGCATTGATCGGTCTGCCCCGCCATCGGGTTCTGGTCGGGACCGTGGTTGCGGCGTTCTTCGTCGCCATATTCCCGGGCAACATCGGCCAGTGGTTGGAGGGCACCGACGGGTTCGGGCTCGACACCGACACCAAGCGTTTCGCCCGGTTGTTCTTCCAGCCGGTGTTGGTGGTGTGGGCGCTCGCCTCGACCGATGCGTTGGGCGCGTGGCGCGCTGGCACCTGGCCCAATCCGCCGGCCAGCGGAAGCGTGAGCGCCTGGTCATAGCCGCCTTCCGAGGTGCTGTTACGGCACTAGTCGTCGGAGACGAGCGAGTTGAGAGCCCAGGACACTGCCGAGATCACCGCCGCGGCGAGCAGGGTGGTTCCGAAGCCGTCAATGTCGATGGCGGTGGTCAGCCAATCGGTGATGCTCAGGGTCAGGGCGTTGACGACCAGGATGAACAATCCCATGGTGATGACGGTGAGGGGAAGGGTCATGATCAACAGCACCGGCCGGATGAAGGCGTTCACCAGGCCGAGGATGGCGGCAACCCACACGTAGCTCCAGAAGCCACCGTTGACCTCCACCCCGGAGAACAACCAGGCAGCCACCGAGATGGCCGCCGCCAGAATCGCCCAGCGGAGCAACAGGTAGGGCACGATCAACCTCCTCGTGGGACGCCGTTGGTCGGTCCCGACGGCCAACCTAGCAACGGGACCAACCCAGGGCGTTGCCACGCAGTCTCAGTTCACCCGGATGACGGCCGATGGGTCCTGCGTGGATCTGAACACCCCCGGGGGGACTCCGGATCTGAAGTCCCGAGGGGGTCTCCCGCTCCTGGCTGACGCGACATCGGGCGCGGTCACCGAAGACGAACATCGGTTTCAGGCGATCATCGCCGCGTCGGCTGACCCGGTGATGATGATCTCGGCGGATCTTCACGTTCTCTACGCCTCGCCCGAGGCCGAACGGTTGCTGTCCGAGGCGGGGACCACGCCGGACGACATGATGACTGCTGTCCATCCCGACGACCTCGAACCCGTCCAAGCCGCATTCTTCGAGGTCCTGAACGGCCGGGTCGGCCACAAGGCCCGGGTCGACATGCGGGTGCGCCAGCATGACGGCTGGCATTGGATCGCCGCCTGGATCGTCAATCAGGTCGGGGTCCCCGGAGTTGACTCGTTGGTGACCTACGGGCGCGATGTCACCGCTCAGTACGAAGCCGAGGACGCCCTGCGGTCTCGGCTGGTCGTTGACGAGGTGGTCAAGCGCATCTCGCTCCGGCTGGTCGACGTGGGAGCCGACGAGATCGATCACGCCGTCGTGGAGTCACTGGCCGATCTGGCTGAACTGTGCGGGGCGGACCGCGCCTGGATTTTTCGTATCGATCCCGGCCAACGTCTCATCAGCAACACCCACGAATGGTGTGCGCCGGGGGTGCCCAGCGAGATCGCCCAGCTCAAGGGCTTGGTCATCGACGAACTGGAAGGCTTCTCGACCTGGATCGGTGATCCGGCCCCGCTAGTCGTGAACCGGCTGGAGGAGCTCGGACCGGCGTTGGCCAACGAACGGGCGATCCTCGAAGGCCAGCTCATCAAATCGATGGTGGCCCAGTCGATGTATGCGAGGGGAGAGCTGTTCGGCATGGTCGGGCTCGATGCCGTGCACGAGTCAGTGGCCTGGTCTGAACAGACGGTCCAGGCACTCGATGCCTGTGCCACGGTGTTGGGGGCGGCGCTTCGACGCTGCGATGCCGAGATGGCCATGGCCGACAACGAGGCCCGTTTCCGGGCCATGAACGAACGAGCCTGGGACGGGCTGCGGGTGCTCGACGCGGAGCTGCGGGTGATCTACTCATCGCCCGCCGTCGAACGGATCACGGGGCACCCTGAGCCAGATCTGGTCGACCCCGGGATCCGCCTGCTCCTGGTTCATCCCGATGATCGCCACGTCGTCGAGGCTCAGCGGGTGGCGGTGTTGGCCAACCCTGGTGACACCCAGGTGTGCACCTACCGATTCAGTCGTCCCGATGGTTCTTGGATCCACCTGAGCGAAACGGCGACCAACCTCTTGGATGATCCTGCGGTTGGCGGTGTGGTGGTCAACCTGCGCGACGTCACCGAACGACACAACTACGAGGCCGAACTGGTGGCCCAGGCGCGGCGGGACCTGGCGACGGGGCTACCCAACCGGCTGCTGTTCGAGGAGTTGCTCGACGCGGCGGTGGCGCGCAGCGCCCTCACTGGGTCATGCCTCGCTGTGATCGCGGTCGATCTCGACCGGTTCCGGCTGGTGAACGAGTCCCTCGGGCATCCCGCCGGCGATGCGGTCCTGGCGCTCGCTGGTCGCCGCTTGGACGGTGTGGTGCGAGGCGGCGACCTGCTGGCCCGCCGGGGTGCCGACGAGTTCGTCATCCTGTGCGAACCGATCACCGACGACGAGCTTGCCGACCTCACCGACGCGATCGTCCAAGCGTTTCGGGAGCCCTTTGTGATCGACGGGAACTCGGCCTACACGACCGCCAGTGTCGGTGCATCCCTGAGCGACCCAGGCAACGCTCAGGCGTCCACCCTGATCCGTGAAGCCGACGCCGCGCTCGCCTCGGCCAAGGAAACCGGTGGCGACCGGGCGGTCCGGTTCCGAGGCGTGCTGGCCGACACCGCCCGGGTACGGCTCGATCTCGAGACCGAGCTTCGCCACGCGTTGCACGCGGGGGATTTCCGGCTGTTGTACCAGCCGGTGGTCGACCAGGTCGACGGCCGCGTGCTCGGAGCCGAGGCACTGCTGCGGTGGGAGCATCCGCTCAAGGGGCGACTGGCGCCCGACCAGTTTCTCGATGTCTGTGAACAGACGGGTTTGATCGGACCGTTGGGGACGTGGGTACTCGGTGAGGCGTTGGGACAGTTGCGGACCTGGCATGAAGAGCTGAGCCCTTCGTTGTCGATGCACGTCAACGTCTCGGCGCGCCAGCTCCGCCCGAAGGGGTTGGCCACGGTCATCGCGACCCTGCTCGACGACACAGAGGTCGAGCCCAGCAAGCTTTGTGTGGAGGTAACCGAGAGCGCCTTGCTGGGGGGCGAGGCCGCCGTTCAGGAGCTGGCGGCCATCCGTCGTCTCGGGGTCCCCGTGGCCCTCGACGACTTCGGCACCGGGCATTCGTCGCTCTCTCACCTACGCGACTTCGAGATCGACGCGCTCAAGATCGACCGCCAGTTCGTCGAGGGGCTGATCGGCTCCGGTTCTGACCTGGCCATCGTGTCGGCGATCATCGACCTGGCGAGGATGCTGTCGCTCGGCCTGGTGGGCGAAGGCGTGGAGACCAAGGAGCAAGCGGATGCGCTGGCTCGGCTCGGATGCCGCCGGATGCAGGGCTACTGGTTTGCCCGTCCGTTGACCGCCGACGCCTTTGTTGAGTTCGTGCGGGAGCGGGGCGCCGACACCGGCGGAGACGAACGGGTCGCCTCCGACCGTCACCCGTCGATCCAATAGGCTCGCCCGACATGGCCGACCTGCGCTTCTACTTCGGCACCATGGGGTCGGGCAAGAGCACCCTGGCGCTGCAGATCCACCACAACCTGACCCAAAGCGGCCAGAACGGTCTGTTGCTCACCCAGCTCGATCGAGCGGCTTCGGCGGTATCGAGCCGATTGGGCGTGGCCGAGCCGGCCATCGAGGTCACTCCTGACCTCGACCTGTACGGCTTGGCCTCCGAGTTGATCAACGAGCACGGTTCACTGGAGTACCTGGTGTGCGACGAGGCCCAGTTCTACCGGGTCGAACAGATCGACCAACTGGCCGAGATCGTCGACCTGCTCGACGCCGACGTTTACGCGTTCGGTCTGCTCACCGATTTCCGGGGGAGGCTCTTCGAAGGCACCGCTCGGTTGCTGGAGGTGGCCGATCATCGCCAGGAGCTGCAGGTCGAGGCTCGCTGCTGGTGCACGCGCCGGGCCACCCACAACGCCCGCCTGGTGGATGGCAAGCAGGTGTACGAGGGCGAAGTGGTCGTGGTGGGCGACACGCAACGAGGCGATGAGTGGGGCGGAGGCGGGGGCAATGGTGACGATGCCGGGTCAGTCGAGGTCGCCTACGAGCTGCTCTGTCGGCGCCACTGGAACCAGGGTCGCCTCAGCTGAAGTGACGGGGTGTTTCCACCGGTACACTGGTTCAGCCCTTTCGCCTCGGCTCTACCGCTGTGGCATCCAAGTCTTCCCAGCGGCAACGCTGCCATCGAGTTCGCCTCGGTCCGCCCGAGCAGTCCAGGAGTGCAATGTCGTTCAAGCCCGGTGATCGCGTCGTGTACCCCCATCACGGTGCGGCCGTGATCGAGCGCAAAGAGAAGCGCCAGGCGTTTGGCGAAGAGACCGAGTACCTGGTGTTGAAGATGGCACACGGCGACCTCACCCTGTCGGTTCCGGCCGATAAGGCCGAAGACGTCGGCATGCGGCCCCCGATCAGCGTCGAGGATGTCGAGGACCTGTTCGACCTGCTCCGCAAGAAGGATGTGCGCGAGCCGTCCAACTGGAGCCGACGGTTCAAGAACCACCAGGAGAAGCTCAAGTCTGGCGACGTCTACCAGGTGGCCGAGGTGGTCAGGAACCTGGCCCTGCGGGAGTCCGCCAAGGGGTTGTCGGCGGGCGAGAAGTCGATGCTGGTGCGGGCCCGTGGCGTGCTGGTCTCCGAGTTGAGCTTCGCCCTCGACGTCTCCGAGGACGAAGCCCTCGAACGGGTCTACGAGGTCCTGGCCTAACCACAGCGACACTTCCGGATTTCGTGTCGATTGGGAACGCTCTCGTTCATCCAGATCGACACAGAACGGAACGGGTTCAGCCCGATACGGCTTCGGCCACCTGGACGACGTTGGTCATGATCTCGCCGAAGCGGTCGGGATCCTTGAGCAGCCAGCCGTGGCTGCCCGGCACCACCTCGGGCTTGCTTCCCAACGCCTCGATCATGGCGCGCATCGACGCTTCGGGCAGCACCTTGTCCTCGTCGCCCCACAGCACGACCACGGGCAGCTTCCGTTGGCGCAGGTCGTCGAGTTCGGGCAGGAGGTTTGCCTCGCTGGCCATGCGCCCTACTCGCAGGAAGCCGAGGGGGTCGCGCACGAAGTTGCGGACCATGTCCTTGGCGATGACCGGCACCACCGCCCGAAACGTTCGGGGTCCGGCCACGTCGTAGGGAAAGTGCAGACCCCAGTCCCACAGGGGTCGATCAGCGAGGTGTCGTGGGTCGGTTCCCTCTCGGTCGGGGGCCTTCCAAACCGACCCGCCAATCGAGTTGACGAGCACCAGGAGCCCCAGTTCGTCGCCGTGGCGGTGGGCGGTCATGATCGCCACCCCACCTCCGAAGGAGTGCCCGCCCAGATACCAGCGGCCTTGGACGCCGACGGTCTCGGCAAAGTCGGCCACCCATTGGGCGTAACCCTCGATGCTGAAGTCGGCGCCGGGGAGGGGGGCCGTTCCGCCAAAACCGGGAAGAGCCGGGGCGAGCACCCGCAGACCCATGCGGGCCAGGCGGCTCATCGCCCGCTTGTAGGTGTGGTCGGTGAGTCCCCACCCGTGCAGGAAGATGAACGGGGTACCGGACCCCGCTTCCCCGTAGCGGGCCGGGCGTCCCTGGACCTCAGTGCGGTGCCACCGCAAGTGCCAGGCCGGATCACCAGTCTTTGCTCTCAAGATCGCTCCCAAGGCCCCCGACGGTACCACCGGCGTTCCCGAGCCTTGCGTCTCCTGCCATGATGTTCAGGTGCCGTCAGCGGGAGTCACATGAGCGGGCCGGACGCGCCAATACCGGATCTTGATGCCAACGCCACGGCGTTGCTTGGCTCGCTGCCCGACCCGGTGGTGGTGGTCAGCACCACCGGTGTGTTGTTGTGGGGCAACGACATCGCCGAGAGCCTGTTCGGCTGGTCCAAACAGGAACTGGTCGGTTCCGACGTCACCGTTCTGGTGCACCCCGACGACCTCAACACCGCGCTGGTGTCGTTGGCGAGCGTGCAGGACAAGGACGCTGGCACACTCATCGAGATCCGGATCCGCGACCATTCCGGTCTGTTCCGCCGCGTCGAGATCCGCGGGAGGGTAGCCGAGCTTGGTGGCGCCGAATGTGTCGTTCTCGGGCTTCGTGACCTCACCGACCGACGCCGTTGGGAGCTGGGTGCCGGCGATCAGGCGGCCGCCTCCGCGGTGCTCGATCTCTTGCCGTCGATCGCGCTGGTCCTCACCCCTGAAGGTCACATCCGATCCGCCAACCGGGCCTTCACCCGGCTCCTTGGCCATCCCCTCGAAGGAGTCCTGGGACGACCCCTCACCGACTTCGTGAGCGTGGCTCGGGTGCTGGCGGTATCCGAGGCGCTGATGAGCGTCACCGATGGTCGGGGTCGGATTGGTTTCGAAGCCGAGCTGGTAGACGTCGACGGCGAGACCCACCCCATGAGCATGACCGTGGTCGACCTCGTCGATGACGGTGCGGTACAGGGGCTGGTGGCGGCGGCGGCTGACATAGCGGCGCTGGCCGCGGCCCGTGACCGATTGGCCCACGCGGCCACCCACGACTCACTCACGGGTCTTCCCAACCGGGCAGCGCTCCAGGAACGACTGAAGGCGGCATTGTCGAACGCGGCGATTCGCGGCGTGAGGGTCGGGGTCGTCTTCGTCGATGTCGACCAGTTCGGTGTGGTCAACGAATCCCACGGCCATCGGGTGGGCGATGCCGCCCTGATCGAGGTGGGCCAACGTCTGGGCGGCGCCCTGAGAGGTTCTGACCTTGTTGCCCGGTACGGAGGCGATGAGTTCGTACTGGTGGCGTCGGGCATCGACCAAGCTGCCCTCGACCGCCTGGTCGACCGCATCGCCTGGTTGATGCGGAGTGCGATCGAGGTCGACCTCGGCCCCGGACGGCCCCCAGTCGAGATCCGGCTTTCGGTGGCGGTCGGGTCGGTCCTGGTGCCGCCTGGAGACGACGCCGCAGCAGCGATCGAAGCTGCCGATGCCGACATGCAACGCCATCGGGTCCGGCACCGTCACCGCAACGTCTGACCCAGGGCCCGACCCGTCGAACTAACCTCCCCAGGGTGATCACCTACACCGTGTTCGACCCTGACGACGGCAGCGGCCTGGCTTACTGGTGGTACGGCCAAGGCACGGTATATGTCCACGAGGACGGCCAAGAGGTCGATGCCATCGAGGTCGGCGAAGCCGACCAGACGCCCACCCTCGACGAGGTCAGGGCCGCCATCGAAGCCCACCACAGCGCTCGCTGACCAACGATTCCAGGGCTTTAGCCCCGCTGGTGCCACCCGGCACCACCCTCGTTCGCCGACGCACTACTGTCTACGCACTTGCGGGCGGTGATCGCTTCCGGAGCTGCGCGCGTGTCGGTCCTCAACACCCCCGAACCTTTGACCCTCGGTCGGCGAAACCGACCTGTCCGTGTGGCCGTTGCGGTGGTCCTGGCGATCCTGGCGGTGGCGGCGATGCCCGCCCGGGCCGGACTGGCGCAAAGCGCCCCTGACGACGCGGCCGATGCCCGCGCCCAGCTCACCGCCCAGCGCTCGACCATGGCCAACCGTCTCGGCGAGGTCGAAGCGGCTCTCAACACAGCCCGCCAGCAGGTGGCAGCCACCGAGCTCGCCCTCGCCGACATGCAGGCCACCCGCATCGAGGTTGGCTCCTCGATAAACACCGTCACCGCAGCCCGCGAAGAGCCGTTGGCCATTCGGCGAGCGATCGCGGTCGAGGTCTACATGGCCGGTGACCCAGCGGCCACCAGCGTTCTCAAGGAGTTGGCCGAGGGCAACGCGGGTATCGATGGGGTCCACGACCGGGCTCTGTACAACTCGGTGGTCGACTGGGCGAGCGACAACCTCGACCGCCTCGACGCCGAGCTCGAATCCCTCACGGTCCAGTTGGCCGAGCTCGAGGAGGAGATTCCCGCCACCGAAGCGCTGCTCGAAACCCAACGGCAGACCGCGGCCGCCGAACAGGAAGCACGCGACGAACTGGTGGCCCAGCTGGCCGATCTCGACCGCCAGATCCGCACCCTCAATCGAGCGATCCTCACCGGGCTGCCCACCGATCAGGTGCAGACCCGGCCCATCCTCGTCATCAAGATCGACAACGTGCGCGGGGCGCTGCCCCAACAGGGCCTCCAGGCCGCCGACATCGTGGTCGAGGAGCGGGTCGAAGCCGGCCTCAGCCGTTTGGCGGCGATGTACCAGTCAACCGGCTCGGACCCGGTGGGTCCGGTCCGCTCAGCCCGCACCAGCGACATCCACCTGTTCGCCAACTTGGGCGCCCCGCTCTTCGCCTATTCGGGAGCGAACCTGGGGGTTGGGTCGGCGATCGCCGGGTCGACTCTGGTCGATGTGGGGGCATCGCGGGCGTCGCGCCTCTATTACCGCGAGGCGAGCCGGCGGGCCCCCCACAACCTCTACGCCCGTACCAGCAGCCTGTGGGCCGAAGGCGAAGGCGGCAGCCCGGCCCAATCCATCTTCGAGTTCCGTCAAGACGGCGAGCCGATCGGGGCCGGCGCGAGACCCGCGACCGGCGTCGACCTCACCTATGGCGCCACCCGAGCCTCATTCACGTGGTCGCCAGCCGACGGTGGCTGGCTACGCGACATGGACGGTCGTGCCCACACCGTCGTAGGCGGGGCCCAGATCGCCCCCGCCAACGTGGTGGTGCGCTTCGTCGACTACGTGCCCAGCCCCGCCGACGCCCGTTCGCCTGAGGCAGTGGTCACCGGATCGGGAGAACTGTGGGTGCTGAGCGACGGCCAAGTGGTCACCGGCCGCTGGGAACAGCCCACCCAGGCGTCGCCGACCCGTTGGCTCGACTCCGAGGGCAACCCCATCCGGCTCACCCCCGGCCGCACCTGGATCGTCCTGCCCGCCCCCGGCGACGCCACCCTCCGCTGACGCTCTCTCCCGCCCCTTCTCCCGCCCCTCGCCCGCCTCCTGATCGTCCTGCTGGCGCGAAACGGCCACTTCTGGCCGTTTGGTGCCACCGTGAGCGGCGCTAGGGCATTCGATGGTTCGCGTCTAGCGTCTCAGGCATGGCCGACGACTTCGTTCCTCCGCTGCGCGACATCGCCTTTGTTCTCGACGAGCTGTGCGATCTGTCCCGGCTGTCGTCATATCCGGCCTTTGAGCACGCCGACCGCGACACCATCATCGACGCCGTGTCCGAAGCCGGTCGGTTCATGGCCGAGGTCGTGGCGCCCACCAACCGCGATGGCGATCTCGTTGGCAGCACCCTCGGCCCCGACGGCACCGTCACGACGCCACCCGGGTTCGTCGCCGCCTACCGGCGCTATGTCGAGGCGGGCTGGGGGGGAGTTTCGTTCGACCCGGAGCTTGGTGGAGGCGGGTTTCCGTGGCTGGTCAACACCGTGCTCCAGGAGCTCATGACCGCCGCCAACATGTCGTTCTCGATGTGTCCACTCCTCACCCAGGGTGCCATCGACATGTTGAGCCACCACGGTTCGTCCGATCAGCAGCAGCGCTTCTTGCCGAAGATGATCTCAGGCGAGTGGGCGGGAACCATGTGTCTCACCGAGGCCGAGGCCGGCTCTGATGTGGGAGCGCTGCGTACCCGGGCCGAGCCGGCCGACGACGGTACCTGGCGGCTGTTCGGCACCAAGATCTTCATCAGCTTCGGCGAGCACGACC
>CAZEFG010000058.1:0-10923 GCA_964511355.1 uncultured Iamiaceae bacterium | reverse complement strand
CCGGGTCAAGCGCCCAAGGCGCGAACGGACCGATTACGGGAGCTTCACCGCCCTAAGTCGACGGCCAGGCTCCGATGGGGAAGACTCACCACCTTAGCAAACAAACGTTCGGGACGCAAGCAGCAAGGCAGGAAAATCGTGGTAAGCGTGAGGCCGACACGTTTCCACCGGCCCCGCCTAGCCGGGTGAGGTGGCTATGGGGGCCAGCGGTTCGAGGTCAGGCGTCACCTGCACCTCGGGCATGGTCACCAACGCGGTCATCAACTCATCCTGGGTGGCCTCGGCCGAATCCGGGATGAACACACCGTCGGCGACGTTGGAGATGATGGCGAACGAGTAGGTCTCGCCGTTGTCGCTATGGGCGAACCCAGCCAGGGCCATCACATGACGCAACGAGCCCGTCTTGGCTGCGACGCGCCCGGCGACCACAGTGTCGGCCAAGCGGTTGCGGAGCGTGCCGGATTGACCAGCGACGGCCAGGGTGGTTGCCAGAGGCGAGTCCGGACCGGCCTGGTCAAGGGCGCTCGCCAACGAACGACAGGTGACGGCATTGTTGAGGTCGAGGCCAGAACCATCGACGGGGGCCACCCCGTCGACCGAGACCCCCATCCCCGCCAGGGTCGCCACCAACGCCGAACGCCCAGCGACGGTGCTTCCCTCGCCGGTGGCTTGCACACCGAGTTCCTTGAACAACAGTTCAGCCGCGGTGTTGTCGCTCCACTGCATGACCTCGGCGACGATGTCGCCCAACGGAAGCGACTCGACTCGGGCGAGCGGCTGCGCGTCGGCCGGCGCGGTTCCCGACGAAGCAGTGCCAGAGACGGCTACTCCCCGCGCTTCCAACAGCTCCTGGAGCACCCGGGCGGCGTGGGCCGGCGGATCGGCGGCAGGGGTGCCGGGGTTGATGGCCACCAGCTGTGGGGTGAAGGTCGCGAGACCCTCGTTGACGGTCAGTCCGGCCAGTGGTCCGGCCGACACCTGCTCGCGGTACCGAGCCGGCCACGAGGCGACGTCGTAGACGGCGTCGTAGCGACTTCCGTCGCCGACAATGGCGCCGTCGATGCGGGTCACACCGGTCGCTGCCACCGCATCGGCGAGGTTCTCGAGGTGGGTGAAGCGGCGGGGTCGATCACCGAAGCGCGCGCGGAAGGGCTCGGTGGTGAGCAGCGGGTCTCCCCCACCGATCAACCACACGTCGCCTTGGATCACCCCATCGACGGTCGGTGCCGAGGTCGAAACCGTCGTTGCAAAGGTCGCCTCCGGGCCGAGCACGTCGAGGATCGCCGCACCCACCAGCAGCTTCTGGGTCGAGGCCGGAACCCGGGGTTCGTCGCCTTGAGATACGAACAACTCCCGGCCCGATTCGTTGACCACCAGGCACGACGCGCCCGGTTGACGATCGGGTATCGAAGCCACGGCGGCGATGACGGCATCGTCTCGGCGCGGTTGCAGGAGGGCGTGCGGCATTCGCCTCATCGACAACACCGGGGTGACCACCCTGGTGGTGCTGGCCTCGTTGCTGACCGGATCGGGCACTTGCTCGTTATGCCAGGCCGCCCAGCTGGCGCCCCCTCCGAGGGCGGCCACCACGACCAGTGAGACGAGAACCCTCACCGTCAACCTGAGCGGCGCGAGCGGTACCGGGCGTAGCGCCACATGTGATCGAGGGAAGCGACGGCCCGGTTGGCCGAGGAGTAGCAGAGCCGTCCGCTATCTCGCACCGCGGCCGGCCCGGCATTGTCAGGGTCAGCGGTGGCCAACTCGGTGGCGATGAGGATCGGCTTGCCGGTGGCGTCAGAGATCTCGGCGGCGGCCTCAGCGAAGCGGGCATCCTGGCGTTCGTGGTAGTCGACGATGCGCTCGAGGCCGTGGTCGGGATAGAACGGGCCATTCCGCATGAGCTTGGCCTGGTTCGACTGGATACCGAGGCCGAGGAAGATGATGGCGTCGACGTCGGGATGCTCGGCCACCATCTGCATGACCTCGGGGATGGTGTCGCGAGTCTCTCCCCCGGCCATGTCGACCGGATTGTTACGGCTCCAACGGGGCGGAAGTTTGGTGTCGATCTGCGCCAGCAGATCCTCGGGAAGCGGAATGAGGTCGAGCGACGTTTCGGCCAGAGCGTCGGCGGTGAGCACCCCCCAACCTCCCACCGTGGTCAGCACCACGACCCGGTTGCCCTTGGGTAAAGGCTGGGTGGCGAAGGTGGCCGCGGTGTCGAAGGCCTCCTCGACCGAGGCGGCCCGGGTGACACCTGCTTGGCGGCAGGCGCCGTCGAAGACCTTGTCGTCGGTGGCAAGCGAACCTGTGTGGCTGGCCGCAGCGCGCTGTCCCTTGGCGGTGGCACCGCCCTTGAGCAACACGACGGGTTTGGTCGCGGTTACCCCGCGCAGGCGATCGAGGAAGGCGCGTCCGTCGGTGAGGCCTTCGACATAGGCCATGGCCACTGCGGTCTGGTCGTCCCGCCCGTAGAACTCCAGATAGTCGGCCACGGTGACCATCGCTGCGTTGCCCGCCGAGACAGCACGGCTGAAACCGATTCCGCTCTGGACACCGATGTTCATGAAGGAAGAAACCAGATTGCCGGACTGGCTGGCCAGCCCGATGCGACCGGGGGGCGGGTTCGGGGCCACGATCTGGGCGCACAGCTTCGCCGGGGTCGAGACCACTCCTTGGCCGTTGGGCCCGGCCAGTAGGATGCCGAGCTCGTCGGCCAGCGCGACCAGTTCGTGCTGGGCCGCTAGGCCTTCGTCGCTGGCTTCGCCGTAACCGGCTGAGGTGATGAAAGCGGCGGTGATGCCCCTAGCGGCGCAGTCGCGCAGGAGCTGGGGGTTGGCACTGGCGGGCGTGCATACAAACACCAGGTCGGCTTCGCCCTCTGGAATGTCGAGCACCGAGGGGACGGTCTGGATGCCGAGCACCTCTTCGCCGGCCAGGTTGGTGGCGAACACCTTGCCCTCATAGCCAGCGGCCAGCAGGTTGTGGAGGCTGACGAAACCGAACTTGCCGGGGTGGGTAGAGGCGCCCGCCACCACCACACCGCGCGGCTCGAACAGGGCCCGGAACTGGGCGTCGGACAACGTCACAGCGTGACCTCCACGAGGGCGTCGACCGCGATCGGACGACCGGCCGAGATGATGAGGGGGTTGAGGTCGGCGGAGACGATTCGGGGATCGGCTTCGGCCGCGGCCGATAGCCCCAGCAACACCGAGACCAACGCCTCACGATCGACGGGCGGTTCACCCCGGAACTCGCCGAGGAGGGCCTGGGTGGCCAGATCGTCGATCATCTCCTCGGCGTCGACCCGGTCGATCGGTACCAGCCGCAGAACCACATCGGCGATCGCTTCGGCGAGGATGCCGCCGACACCGAGCATCACGGTCAGGCCGAACTGGGGATCGGTGGCGAGGCCGGCAATGAGTTCTCGGCTTCCGCGCACCATGGGCGCCACCAGGATCGAGACCTCACCATCATCGGGGGTCGCGAGGGCCAGTAGGTCGGTGGCGGCTTGGCGTACGGCGTCGGGGTCGGCGAGGCCCAGACGCACCAGCCCCCGCTCGGTCTTGTGGGCGATGCGGTCGCCGTTGAGCTTCACCACGACAGGAAAGCCCAGCTCTTCCGCAGCCGCGGCGGCACCATCGGCGTCGAGAGATGCGCGTTCCTCGGCGATCGGAACCCCGTAGGCGCCGAGGAGTTGCTTGGACTCGACCTCGGACAATGTGCGGGTGGCTATGACGGTGTCAGACGCGTTATCAGGCACGAAGATCGAGGGTACTCGCCCGCCGACGCTGCCCTGACCCTGGCCGGCGTGTCGGGTCAGGGTCAGCGTGAGGTCGGTTCGAGGGCTGCCTTGAAGAAGGCCCGGACATGTTCGAGCCGAGCTTCGAGGAGTTGCTCTTGCAGCGGATCGGCGTCGAGCAGGCCTTCGATGAAGGGCAGATCGCTGAAGTAGCTGAGCAGAGCGCCGTACCCGGTCAACAGGAGCTGGGCCGGATCTTGGCGACGGAAGCGGCCGGCGTCCATCTCGCGTTCGAAGAACGCACACGCCCGGTCGAACATGGGGCGAAGCGCCTGGCCGAGGTCGATACCCAAACGGCGGCCGTCTTCGAGGGATTCGCGGCGGACCAGACGAACGAAATCAGGGTTCTCCATGAAGAACCGGAAGCCGGCGGTGAGCACATGGTCGACCAACACCCAGCCCTCGCGGTGAGTTTCGGTGACGCTGGTGGCCGCGTCGATACGCCCCCACCATTCGGCCAACGCCAGTTCGAAGACCTCTCGGTAGATGGCGTCCTTGGACGGAAAATGGTGCAGGAGACTGGGTCGGCGAATGCCCACTCCGGCGGCAATGTCGTTCAGCGACGTGCCTTCGAAACCGTGTTCGGCGAAGCAGCGCCTGGCCTCGACGAGAATCTGCTCGCGGGTCGACAGTTCGGGTTCGTGGATGTGGATGTCCCCTACCTGGCTCACCACGTGAGGCTACCCGGACCAAGTGCCATGAGATGGGCGATGTCCGGGCGCGCTGGGTACCGTCGGTGTCCATGCAGATCCTCGCGGCCCTGTTCATCGACAACATCGACCTTCGTCAGGTTCCGGGACCATCTACCCGCATCGACCTCACCGGAGTTCAGTTTTCGGCGGCTGCTCCGCAGCCGGTACCGCTGACCTGGGCTCCTCATCTCTGTGTGATCGTCCACTGCGGCGTCGACGAGCCGGGCAATGGGGCGCTTGAGGTTGTGTTCCGTCGCGACGGCGACGAGATCGCCCGCAACGTGCAGCCGCTGCAGGTCGAGCCGGGCAAGTTCAACTACCGCCTGGTGCGAGGCGAGTTGGAGTTCACCGACTACGGCACGGTCGAGGCGCACTGTCGCATCGACATGGGCCCCGTAATGGTGGTGCCTTACACCCTCCTGCCTCCGGGCGGTTGAAATGGAAGTCGCCGCGGCTCTGTCAGAGCACCCACTCCCCACCCACGCCGTAGGGGAAGCCGCCGGCGAGGTCCTGGAACGGATCGGTCCAAAGCCCGATCTGGTGATGGTGTTCGTGACCTCAGGACACGCCGGGGCCCTCGATGAGATCGCCGCCACTATCGGAACGATCCTGCGACCCCGGAATCTGGTGGGGGTGGCGTCGGAATCGATCATCGGCAACCACCGTGAGGTCGAGGCTCGACCGGGGATCACGGTGTGGGCGTGTCGCGGGGGCGGTGTCGACCCGATTCGTATCACCACCAAACGCACAGAGGGCGGCTGGATGGTGCAGGGTCTCCCTGCTCGCGCGGCCGACGGGGACCGCACGCTGGTGTTGCTCGCTGATCCGCACACCTTCCCCACCGAAGGGTTCCTCGACCAGCTCACCACCACCTGCCCTCGCCTCGAGGTCGTCGGCGGCATGACTACCGGAGCACGGGGTCCTGGCGGCGCCCGCCTCGTGCTCAACGGCGAGTTGTTCACCGACGGAGCGGTCGGGGTGCTGTTGGGGAAGAAGGCCGACGTGGCGAGCCTGGTGTCGCAGGGCTGTCGACCCATCGGTGAGCCGTTCGTGGTGACCCGTAGCGATCGAAACATCATCTTCGAGCTCGGTGGGCGCCCAGCGATGGAGCGCCTGCGCACCATCATCGAGTCGCTGGCGCCCGACGAGAGGATGGTCGCATCGCAAGGACTGCAGTTGGGACTGGTGATCGACGAGGGCCAGGCGACCTTCGGCACCGGAGACTTCCTGATCCGCCGGGTGATCGGCGCCGACAACGAGGCAGGAGCGGTCGGGGTCGCCGACCTCGTCGCCGTGGGCCAGACCGTTCAGTTCCACCTCCGCGACGCCACCACCGCTGATCTCGACCTGCGCCGACGCCTCGCTGGCCTCCAAGCGGATGGCGCACTGGTGTTCAGCTGCCACGGTCGTGGCCAGGGCCTGTTCGGTTACCCCGATCATGACGCCGATGTCGTTTCGACCATCCTCGACACCCGCGCCACCGGAGGCTTGCTCACCGGCGGCGAGATCGGCCCGGCAGCGGGTCGAAACCGGCTGCATTCGCTCAGCGCGGCGGTACTGGCCTTCGGGCCGCGGCTCGTACGACACCCTGCCGAGCCCTCCGTCGACCCGCTGTAGGGTTGCAGCGTCGCATCTCAGGAGGACCAGTGACCGACCCCGATCTCGAGAAGCGGGCGATCAGCGTCGTCCGTGGCTTGGCCATGGACGCCCCCCACGCTGCCCGCTCGGGCCACCAGGGCACGGCCATGGCGTTGGCCCCGCTCGCCCATGTGCTTTGGACTCGAATTCTGCGGTACGACAGCGCCGATTCGACCTGGCCCGACCGCGACCGTTTGGTCCTGTCCGCTGGGCACGCATCGATCCTGCTCTACTCGATGCTGCATCTCACCGGCTACGACCTGACCCTCGACGATCTCAAGGATTTCCGTCAGTGGGGTTCGATCACTCCCGGCCACCCCGAGGCGGGGCACAACACCCCGGGGGTCGAAGTCACCACCGGGCCGTTGGGTCAGGGTCTGGGCAACAGCGTCGGGATGGCCATCGCCGAACGGTTCCTTCGTTCCCGCTTCGGCGCCGAGATCTGTGACCATCGCACCTTTGCCATCTGTGGCGACGGTGACCTCATGGAGGGCATCAGTCACGAGGCGGCGTCGTTGGCCGGCCACCTCGGGCTCGACCGTTTGGTATGGATCTACGACGACAACCACATCACCATCGACGGTTCCACCGACCTCTCCTACAGCGACGATGTGCCCGCTCGTTTCGCTAGCTACGGCTGGCATGTGGTCGAGCTCGGTGAACCCGGCGACGACCTCGACGCCATCGAGGCTGGTCTGCGGCGAGCCATCGAGCACACCGGGGCTCCGACTCTGGTGGTCCTCCGCACCCGGGTGGGCTATCCGTCGCCCAACTTCACCGATCACCACGAAGCCCACGGCTACGCCATGAAGGACGACGAGATCGCCGCTACCAAGGCGATCCTCGGCCTGCCCACCGACCAGACCTTCCACATCCCCGACGACGTGGCCGAGTTCTACCTGGCAGCGGGGCGACGAGGCGGCGAGGCGCACCGCGAGTGGCGCGCTCGGGTCGATGAGCTGAGCACCTCCGATGCCGCCCGTTGGGAAGCCACCATCACTGCCCGGGCCATTCCGGGAGCACCGTTGCCTCTCCCCCGCTACGAGGGGGGCGCGTCGGTGGCCACCCGGGTAGCCAGCGGTCAGTGCCTTGCCGCTCTCGCCGATGCCGTACCGGCGTTGGTGGTCGGCGGAGCCGACCTTACGGGCAACACCGGTACCACCTTCGACCACGACGGCGTGCAGGGCCGCAGCGAGCCCGGCGGCCGCCAGGTGTTCTACGGCGTCCGTGAACACGCCCAGGCGGCCGCTCTCAATGGCATGGCCCAGCACGGCGGGGTTCTGCCCGTCGGCGGCACCTTTTTCGTGTTCAGCGATTACATGCGACCCGCCGTGCGCTTGGCTGCTCTCAGCCAGGCCCGGTCGGTGTTCGTCTGGACTCACGATTCGGTGGGTGTCGGCGAGGACGGCCCGACCCATCAACCCATCGAGCACCTGGCCTCGCTGCGCGCCATTCCCGGCCTGAGCCTGTTCCGCCCCGCCGACGCCGAAGAGACCGCGGGTGCGTGGGCCGCGGTGCTCGAGGCCGACGGGCCGGTCGGGCTTGTGCTCTCTCGCCAGAACCTTCCGGTGCTCTCTGGCTCTGATCGGGCTCATGTCACCAAGGGTGCGTATGTGGTGCATGGGGGCGACATCGAACCCCGGGTGATCCTGGTGGGCACCGGCAGCGAGGTGGCGGTGTGTGTCGAAGCCGCCGAGGCCCTCGCCGCCGACGACATTGCCGCTCGGGTGGTGTCGATGCCGTCGTGGGACCATTTCCAACGCCAGAGCGACGACTACCGCCGTAGCGTGCTACCCGTCGGGGTCCCCAAATTGTCGGTCGAGGCCGGGGCCACCCTCGGCTGGCATCAGTGGGTCGACGATGCGGTGGGCATCGACCAGTTCGGGGCCAGCGCTCCGGGCGACGAAGCCCTGGTGCGCCTCGGTATCAACCCCGAACACGTCGCCGACCGCGCCCGCGACCTTCTGCGGTCGTCTCTCACCGCCACCACCTGAAAGGGTTACCCGATGAGCCGCCTCGTCTCGTTGTACGACACCCACGGCCAGAGTCCATGGCTCGACAACCTCCGGCGCGATTGGCTCAACGACGGCGAACTGGAACGTTGGATCGCGCGGGGAGTCCGTGGGGTCACCTCCAACCCCACGATCTTCCAGAAGGCGATGACCACCACCGACGCCTACTCCACCGACTTCCGAGGTTTGGTCACTGGGGGCCGCTCGACCATCGACGCCTACTGGGAGATGGTCATCGCCGACATCGAGGCCGCCGCCGCGCTGCTCGCCCCGATCCACCAGTCTTCGGGCGGTGACGACGGCTATGTGTCGGTCGAGGTGGATCCGGGCCTGGCCCGAGACACCGCCGGCACCATCGAGGCGGCCCGTGATCTGCGACGCCGCATTGGCGCCCCCAACCTGATGGTGAAGATTCCCGGCACCGCCGAGGGCCTGCCCGCCATCTCCACCATGGTCGCCGACGGCTGCAGCATCAACGTGACCCTCATCTTCGGGCTCGAACGCTATGCCGAGGTGATCGAGGCCTATCTCACCGGACTCGAAGCCCGCGACGGTGACCTCGCCTCGGTCGCCAGCGTGGCCTCGTTCTTCATCAGTCGCGTCGACACCGAGGTCGACCGTCGCCTCGACGACATCGGTGGGCCCGACGCTGCGGGCCTCCGCGGCACCGCGGCGATCGCCCAGGCTCGCGCTGCCTACGCCCTATGCGCCGAGTCGTTTGCCGGCCCCCGCTGGGAAGCCCTGGCGGCGCGGGGTGCCCGGATCCAGCGTCCCCTGTGGGCCTCGACTTCCACCAAGGATCCGGCTTACCCCGACACCCTCTACGTCGATTCACTCATCGGTCCGGGCACGGTCAACACCGTGCCGGAAGCCACTCTCGAAGCGTTCGAGGATCACGGAACCGTGGCCCGGACCATCGATGCCGACGACGGCTCCCAGGTGTTGTCCCGCCTCGCCGAGGTCGGTATCGATCTCGCCGAGGTGGCAACGGTGCTCGAAGATCAGGGAGTCGCCTCCTTCGCCCAGTCCTTCGACGACCTGGTCGAAGCCCTCGACGCATCGATGGCCAGCCCCCTCGACCGTTGATCCCCGCAGCCGGCGAGGCCCTGCCCGGCGCGCTTGAAGGGCTGTGTCCTAGGGTTCAGAACCCATGAACGGTGAGCTCATCATCGTCGACGACGTGGCGGCCGCGTTCACCGAACGGGTCGTCGTCGCTTTCGGCGAGCGCCCCAACGATGAGTTCACCATCGCGCTCAGCGGCGGACCGGTAGCCCGCGCCTGCTACGAGCACCTGGCGGGAACAGCGGCCGACGCCATCGACTGGTGGAAGGTCGACGTCTACTGGGGCGATGAGCGAGGTGTGCCCCTCGACCATCCCGAGTCGAATTACCGGTTGGCGCGCGAGTCGCTTCTTGACCGGGTCGGTGCCGCCAACATGGTCTATCCGATGGAGATCGACCGGGGACCCGATCCCTACCACCTTCGTCTGGGCGAACTGGGTGTGCTCGACCTCGTGCACCTCGGGCTCGGTGAGGACGGCCACACCGCCTCACTGTTTGCCGACTCGCCGGCACTGAGCGCAGATCCGGGACGCCTCGTGGTGATGAACCACGATCCCAGTGGCGCCAACCCCTACCAGCGCATGACCCTCACCTATTCCGGCATCGCCCGTTCTCGGTTGACCCTGGTTACCGTGAGCGGGATAGAGGCCGCGGCGGCGATGGCCGCGGTGGCTGCCGGGGAGGACCTTCCCGCCACCCGCATCGACGCTCCCAACCTGGTCTGGCTGGTCGACCGTGACGCCGCTTCCTTGATCGACCACCCCTGATCCCGAACCCCTGTTGAGACTTGTGACTGATCCGATCACCCCAGTTCCTGCCGAACCCGACGAGCCCGTCGCCCCTGATGAAGCCAGGCGCTTTCCGCGCTACCGAGTTGGTGACGACGACATCGACCAGCTCATCGTCGATCTGATCGAGGCCGCCGGACCCACCGCCGACCCCGAGTTGGTCTTTGAGTTGGTGGCCTCGGCGATCCGGATGCAGCGCGAACAGGTGGCCCGCCGCGAGCTCAAGATCGCCAACTACACGCTGAAGGAGATGCGCTACTCCTTCCACGTGTTCGAGCCGTACCAGGACCGGCGAAAGGTGAGTGTCTTCGGCTCCGCCCGCACCCATCTGCACGATGACGCATATCGGTCAGCCCATGACTTCTCGGCCCGCATCGCCGAGCGCGACTGGATGGTCATCACCGGTGCCGGTCCCGGCATCATGCAGGCCGGTATCGAGGGTGCCGGCCGCGAGAACTCGTTCGGAGTCGGGATCCAGCTCCCGTTCGAGCAGGTGGCCAACAGCGTCATCGCTGGCGATCCCAAGCTCATCAACTTCCGTTACTTCTTCACCCGCAAGCTCAGCTTCGTCAAGGAATCCGACGCCTTCTGTCTCTTGCCGGGCGGTTTCGGGACCATGGACGAAACCTACGAACTGCTGACGCTGCTACAAACCGGCAAGAGCTACCCGGCCCCGGTGGTGCTTCTCGACACCCCCGGTTCTGAGTACTGGAAGCGTTGGCTCGGTTTCGTGGTCGACGAGCTGCTGGCCGACGGCCTGATCAATGAGGACGACCTCGGCCTCGTGCACCTCACCGACGACATCGACGACGCCGTCGAGCACATCGTGAGCTTCTTCTCCAACTACCACTCGATGCGCTACGTGGGTCGGGATCTGGTTCTGCGTCATCGCCGGCCGCTCACCGACGCCGAACTTGTCGAGATCAACGCCAA
>CAZEFG010000057.1:0-10935 GCA_964511355.1 uncultured Iamiaceae bacterium | reverse complement strand
CGGCGACGATGCCCGCCAAGGGACTGTCGGCTTCGGCCCGGCGGCTCGACGTGAGCCCGTGACCCCACACCACCACGTGCTCGCCCGTTCCGGTCTCGTCCCATGCCAAGTCGGTCATGGGGCCAGAAACTAGTGCCGTGCTAACGACGCTTGACGCCGCCGTACTTCATCCGGGTATCCGACATGGCGGCTGCTCGCGCCTCGTCGTCGCGGATTCCCGCGTCGACGACCTCGCCGACAAAGAGGGTGTGGGTGCCGAAGTCGATGCTCTGGCGCACCTCGCAGTCCATCCAGGCGATCGCTTCCTCGAACACCGGCGCACCCGTGGTGGCCTCGCGCACCGGACGGCCATTGAGGGCACCATCGGCATACTCGGCCGGCTTGGAGAATTTCACGAAGGGCTTGGTGTCGGCGGAGTCCCACAGGTTGATGGTGAAGCTCCCGCCCTCGCTGATGAGGCGGTGGGTGACCGCGGTGTTGTCGACCCCGATGCCGATGAGTACCGGCTCCATCGAGAGCTGGGTGATCCAGCTCTGGGTCATGCCGTTGCGCTCCTCACCCGACCGCGAGCCGATCAGCGCCAGCGCATTGGGGATCTTCCAGGTGACCCGGTTGAGCATTTCTCCATCGACAGCCATGGGACCACCCTACGGACTGCGCTAACGGGTGCGGGCGAGGCGTCGCAGCGGAGGCTCGGTGGGCGGCGGGTTGCGCCGAGGGGGCAGCGCGGCGATCAGTTCGGTGGTGGCCGCGGTGACCTTGCGCACGGCCTTCTCGAAAGCAGCCTCGGTGGCGGCGGAGGTCGATTGGACCCCGCTCACCTTGCGGACGTACTGACGAGCCGCGGCCTCGATCTCGTCGGCCGTGGCGGCCGGTTCGAGGCCCCTCAGGGTGGTGATGTTGCGGCACATGGCGATACCTCCCGTTTCCGGCGCGACGCTACCCGTCCTCGAACAACTTGTGCCGATCTGGCACACGCTCGTTGACCCAAATCCCCACAGAACGGTGGGGGAGGTTGATCGGCGGGGCTGGCTTGTGGCAGGGCCTGCTTAGCGGCGGGGCAAGAGCGCGGTCACGAAGAGGTCGGCCAGTTCGGCGGCGTAGTGGTCGAGGTCGGTGTCGGCTCGTGACCGCACCTCGGTCGGCGAGGCTTCGAGGGCGGCGAGGATGGCGACGGCGACCGGATGGGGGTCGCAGCGGCGGAACTCGCCTACGTCCTGTCCCTGGCGGATCATGTCGGAAATCTCGTCGATCCAGGCGCGGCGTTCATCGGCGCTCGGCCTCACCGGCGAGGCGTCGGCTCCCGAGAGGTAGATCTGGCTGAGGGCCGAGGCTTCGACCGTGTCGGCTCCGGTGAACGTCACATGCGACTCGATCAGGCTCCGCAAGGCGTCGGCATACGACTCGGCATGCTCGGTCGCCGAGGTGATGGCGGCCCCGATGCGGTCGCCCAGATGCACAGCGACCTGTCGAAGGAGCTCGTGTTTCGACCCGAAGTGATACGACACCAAGCCAACGCTTATGCCAGCTCGTTGGGCGATACGGGCAATGCTGGCACCGGCGTAGCCGAACTCGGCGATGACCTCGATGGTGGCCCCGATGATCTGGGCCCGGCGGGCTTGTTCGACAAAGGTCGGGCTGGTGGCCGCCGCCATGGATCAGGCGTCGCGTCGGTCGAGCACGATCGTGGCGACGACCAGAGGCCCGATCAGCCACAGCACGCTGAGGACAGCCGCGACCGGCAGGCTGTGGTACATCGCCGAGTCGGCGAGGTGGCCGATGCTGACGGCATCGGACGCCGATCCGGGAAACAGGCTGAGGATGTTCTCCTGCCACCAGGTGGGCAGCAGCGCACCGAAGAATCCAGGACCGAGCAGCAACAGGAGCGACACGGTGATGGTGGGCGCCGTGCTGCGGAACAGCAGGCCCGCCGACAGGGCCAGCAGGGGGAACAGAGGGAGCATCAACATGATGGTGCCGAGGCTGCGCAGCACCGTGCTGTCGAAGACGCCGGTGGTCTCGAGGTCGTAGGCGGCGAAGATCGCCTGGCTGGCCACCACCATGCCCACCATGGCCAGAGCACCGAAGACCCAGGTAGCTACGGCAGTCACGATGGCTTTGGCGGCCACCACGCGGGAGCGACGGGGGGTGACGGCCAGGGTGAGGCGCATCATGTCTGAGTCGTACTCGGAGGTGGCGAGTCGGGCGCCTACAGCGACGTAGAAGATGGCGGTGAGGATCGAACCGTTGAACGAAAAGAGCACCGGATCGAAGTCGGCCTGGTCCTCGAGGCCCCACTCGCTGAAGGTAGCGCCGACCGCGAAGGCGGTGAGTGCCGACAAGCCAATGCCGAGAATCGCCCCCAGAATGAGGTTGCGGCGGGGAGCCCGCGCCGTACGGATCTTGGTGAACTCGGACCGGATGGTGGCGCCGAGGCCAGGGTCGGGCAGGTCGGTGGGGAGAACGGCAGGCGGCGTGGATGGTGTCGGGGGTGGCGGGGGAGTGACGGTGCTCACATTGCGCTCCCTTCATGAGTTTCGGTGGGTTCGGAGCGGTACTCGACGCTGCCCTCGGTGAGCTCCATGAACACCGCTTCGAGGGTGGCGCGTTGAGGGGTGAGCTCGTGGACGGTGATGCCCGCTGAGCTGGCCAGGTCGCCGACCTGGATGTTGGTGAGGCCGACGACGTTGATCGACCCGTCGTCTTGGCGGGCGATGGTGGCCCCCTGGCCTTCGAGCACGGACGTGAGCTGATCAGCTTGGGGTGACACCACCCGGACGTGGCTACCCGACCCGTTCTGGGTCAGCTCGGCCAGGGTGGTGTCGGCCAGTAGCCGACCGCCGCCGATGACCAGGACGTGATCGGCGGTGGCTTCCAGTTCGCTCATCAGGTGGCTCGACACCAACACCGTGCGGCCCTCAGATGCCAGGTGCCGCATGAGGGTGCGGACCCAGCGGATGCCCTCGGGATCGAGTCCGTTCACCGGCTCGTCGAAGAGCAGCACGGGCGGATCGCCGAGCAGGGCTCCGGCGATGCCGAGGCGCTGCGACATGCCGAGCGAGAAACCCTTGATGCGCTGCTCGGCCACGCTGGCCAGACCGACCACATCGAGCACCTCGTCGACCCGGCTGAGAGGGACGCCACCCGCCTGAGCCATCCACCGCAGGTGGGCTCGGGCCGAGCGCACGCCGTCGACGGCGCGGGCATCGAGCAGGGCCCCCACCGACCGCATTGGGGCGGGCAGGTCGCTGTAGTCCGCCCCGCCGACGGTGACCGACCCTGATGTGGGTCGGTCGAGTCCGAGGATGCAGCGCATGGTGGTGGTCTTGCCGGCGCCATTGGGGCCGAGGAAACCGGTGACCACCCCGGGGGTGATGGTGAACGAAAGGCGATCGACCGCCACCTTGTCGCCGAAGTTCTTGGTCAGCTCCGTGGCCTGGATCACGGCGGTCCTTCGGGTCGGGGTCAGGAGAACTGAACCTACATTCAGTTTCCTGACCCGTCAACCAGTTCGCTGTGTCCGGGGTAGAGAGGGGGCTAGCCGTCGAAGGCCTGGCGGTACAGCGCTTCGAGCTCGGGGGAAGCCGCGTCGCTGAAGTTGCAGCTCGACACGGTGTTGTTGT
This sequence comes from uncultured Iamiaceae bacterium, assembly GCA_964511355.1. Lineage (GTDB taxonomy): Bacteria > Actinomycetota > Acidimicrobiia > Acidimicrobiales > SKKL01 > SKKL01. Next base: position 7,312 of record CAZEFG010000057.1, on the reverse strand, counting down.
CGGCGGTGATCAGGTAATCGCCGCCCACCTCGATGTCGACCCCGCCAATGAGGGCAGGCTGCGCCGGAGGTGCCTCGATGGTGACCCGGTCGGCATCGCCGCCCCGGAACCATTCGGTGACCTCCAGGGTGGCCACGCCGTCGGTCATCTCGATGGCGGTGCCGGCGAAGGCGACGGGGAACATCCCGAGCGACGTGGCGTCGATCTGCATGCACATGGCCATGGGGTCAGCGGCACCGCCGCCTTCGAGGGCCATGAACGTCGGTGAGGTGGCCGGTCGGTTGAAGGCGGCGACCCCGCCGACTCCGAGAACGGCGACGGTGGCGACCGCGGCCACTGCCGCCGCGGGGGTCTTCCACCATGTCGTCGGCTGGTTGGTTCGGCTGGTGGGGGAGGGTTCGGTCTGCATGATCTGCTCCATGAGCTCGCGGGCGCTTCGGCCCGACGTGGTTGGGTAGCGGACGGAGTCAGGCATCGGGTCGATCCCCCGAAGTCGCGCGCGGAGCGCGTCGTCGGCCAGCGCGGAGTCGCTCGACTGGTTCTCGGTCGACTCGTTGTCGGTGGGTTCGGTCACGGTGCCTCCTCTCTGTCCTCAACCCCGTATGTGTCCGGCAAGGCCACCGGGCTTTCTGGAGCGAGCAGATTCTTCAGTCTTTGTTTGGCCCGGTGCAGGCGAATGCTGGCCGCGTTGGGCGTGATGTCGAGTACGGCGGCGATCTCGCGGGCTTCAAGTTGCTCCCATGCCCACAGGCGCAGCACCTCGCGGTCAGACGCCTCCAGGTTCGCCAGCGCCGTCGCCAGCACGGGATCGGCGCTGTCGTCCCCCGGCAGGATCTCGGCCTCGAACTCGTTGGCCTCGATCATCGAGCCTGCCTTGGAGACCAACCGCAGGCGTCGGGCATTGCCCCGCCGGGCATTGGCGAGGCAACGGCGGGCGACGCCGTAGCACCACGCCAACTCGGCTTCGTCGGGCACATCGTCGAGGCGGCGCCACAGGATGGTGAGGGTCTCGGCGACTACGTCGTCGGCGGTGTCGGCGTCGGCTCGGCGGCGGGCATAGCGCACCAGCGGCTCGTGGACGCGGCCGACCAAGGCTTCGAAGTGCGCTGCTCGCGCGGCGTCGATCTGGCCATGGCTCACGAGAGTGCTGTGTCCGGCACAGGCGCGACTCTTTCACACGCCGCGCTCGGGTTGAGTGCAGTTCCCGATCGGCCGGGCTCAAGGCGTGTCGTTCTGGATTGTCTTCCAGTCGCGGGCTTCGAGGTAGGGCCGGAAGGTCTCGGCGATCAGCGCCAGATCGTGGGGCCGCTTGGGTCGCTGCAGCTCGTAGAGATGAGGGAACTCACGCCACCCCTGCACCAGATCCCAGAGCCGCAGAGCAGCATCACCGGTAGGGGGATCGATCACCACCGGACCGAACAACATGGTGTCGTCGTCGAACACCAACAGCGGCACGCCCCACCCACCGAGCGAGGTGGCCCGGTTGTGGTCGGCGAGCACATCGTCGTGGGTGGTGGGGTCGTCGATTGCCTCGCGCACCAGTGCCGGATCGAGACCCATCCCGCCCAACAGGGCCTCGGCCACCGCCGGCTCGTGCGGCTTGCGCCCGTCGACGTGCAGGGCGCTGGCGGCGGTGAGGTACCACTGGTCGACCAGGGCAGGATCCTGGCGACGCAGGAGGGCTCCGATGCGCATCATCGACCACCCATAGGACCACTCGCGCTCCCATGGGTGTTTCTTGCCCTCGACCCGGTTGATCTCTTCGAGGCTGAAGAACCGCCAATCAACTTCGAGATCGGTCTGTCGTTGCACCTCGCGGATCCACAGCGACGTCTGAAAGGCGTATGGGCACATGATGTCGAAATGGAAGGCGACGTGTTCCATCGCGGGACCTTACCGGCGGTGGCCCGGTGGGGCTGGCCGAGTCCCGGATTTGAGCTGTCGCAGGCCAGCTACCAGGTGTCGATGTGCGGGCGACGGGGTGGCGCGGTCGGGTCGCGATCGGGCGAGGGCATCACGGTGGTGATCCAACGGCGGGTGTCGGCAGGGTCGATCACGTCGTCGATCTCGAACACCGATGCCGCGTTGGCGGCCTTGCCCCGTTCGTAGGACCGGGCCACCATCTCGTCGTAGAGGTCCTGGCGGGCTTGGGGGTCCTCGACCGCGTCGAGCTCCCGGCGGTAAGCCAGCTTCACGGCCCCTTCCAGACCCATGCCCCCCAGTTCGCCGGTGGGCCAGGCGACGGTGAACTGGGGAGTCCTGAAGCTGCCTCCGGCCATGGCTTGAGCACCGAGCCCGTAGGCCTTGCGCAGGATGACCGTGCCGATCGGAATGCTGAGGTTGGCCCCGGTGACGAACAGGCGCGAGAAATGCCGCACGGTTGCGGCCTGTTCCGATTCGGGACCCACCATGAAGCCCGGCGTATCGCACAACGACACCACCGGCAGCCCGTGACCATCGCAGAGTTGGAGGAACCGCGCCGTCTTGTCGGCCGCGTCGTGGTCGATGGCGCCGCCCAGATGGTTCGGATTGTTGGCCACCAGACCGAAGGGTCGGCCTTCGATCCTTACCAACGCGGTGACCACGCCCACCCCGAAATGGGGTCGCAGCTCAAGGACCGATCCGGTGTCGGCCAGAGTGGCGACGACCCTGCGGATGTCGTACACCCGAACCCGGTTCTCGGGTACCAGGTGACGCAGCTCGCGCTGGTCGGCGCAGGCCCAATCCTCGGCAGAGCCCTGGAAGTAGGAGAGGTAGCGCTTGGCGACGGCGACCGCTTCGGCCTCATCGGCGACGGCGATGTCGACCACTCCGTTGGGAACCTGGACCGACAAGGGTCCGATTTCGTCGGGGTCGACCACGCCCAGGCCGCCCCCTTCGATCATGGCGGGTCCGCCCATGCCGATGGTGGTGCCTTCGACGCCGATGATCACGTCGCAGCAGCCGAGCAGCGCGGCGTTGCCGGCGAAGCAACGTCCCGCGGTGATGCCCACCAACGGGACGGTGCCGCTGAGCCGGGCGAACAGATGAAATGCCATGGTGTCGAGCCCGGACACCCCGGAGACGTCGGTGTCGCCGGGCCGGCCGCCGCCCCCTTCGGCAAACAGGACCACCGGCAGGCGTTGGGCCTCGGCGATCTCGAACAGCCGGTCCTTCTTGATGTGGTTGTGATGACCCTGAGTGCCGGCCAGGACCATGTAGTCGTACGACATCACTACGCACCGACTGGCGTCGGGTCCGAACTGGTCGCTGTTGACTCTGGCGATGCCGCCCACCAGCCCGTCGGCCGGCGTGCGCTCGATCAGCTCCTGGAGGTCGCGGCGACGCCGCTGGGCTGCGATCGCCAGCGGCCCGTACTCGACGAAACTGCCCGGATCGACGAGGTCGGCCAGGTTCTCGCGGGCGGTGCGTAGGCCGGTGGAATGGCGCCGGGCCACCGCCTCTGGACGAGCCTCGTCCAGCCCGAGCTGGTGGCGCTGGAGCACCGCGTCGAGATCGGCCCTGGGCGCGCCGACGTCGATATCGACGTCGGGTCGGGCTTGATCGGCTTCGCCGCCACTGGCGGTCCCGTCGGGACCGACGGCTGGTGGTGCGACAGGTTCGAACGCGACCAGGACCTGGCCAGCCGCCATCGCGTCTCCTGGAGCCACCATCACCTGCTGGACCACGCCGTCGCCGGGAGCGGCGACGACGTGCTCCATCTTCATCGACTCGATGACGACCAGGAGCGCCCCTGCCGGCAGGTGATCGCCGACCACCGCATCGACCGCCACCACGGTGCCGACCAGGGGTGATCTGATCTCGGGGCCGGTCATCGGCTCGCCCGCTACTCGGTGGCGGGGGTGAGCTGGCCGTAGTGGCCGTCGTAGCGGCGGTACAGGATGCGCGCCCGACCGGTGCGCGCCGACCGATAGAACAGCCACGGCGAACCGCTGGCGTCAAGAGACTCGACGGCTTGTTCGTCGGTCAGCTCGGGTACGCCTCGGTCGTCGATTTCGACCTGTTCGACCGTGTCGACCTCTTCGACCGGCGAGCCGTCAGCGGAGGCGAACCGAAGGCCATAGGAGGTGTCCTCGTTGCGCCAGACCACGGCGTCGGCCCCGGTGCCGGCGTGGGTGAACAAGAAGAAGTCGTAGTCCATGGATTCGAGGTCGAAGATGGCTTCGTCGACGGTGGCGTCGGGGGTGGCGAAGGACTTCTGACGGACGATGGCGCGTTCGCTACGAGGGCGGTCGTAGTAGGTGGGGCGGGCGTCGACGTGGTCGCCGTAGCGGTCATCGCGGTCGGCCGATCCGGGGGTGGCGGCGCGACGCAGCGCTTGGCGGTGCTCGGCCAGGCTCTTGAGCCGACGACTCAAGCGGGCATCGAGGAGGTCGATGGCCTCGTCGATGGTGCCGGCGGCGACCTGGACGCGAACCGGGCTGCCGTTGACATCGAGCAGAGCCCGGGCGTGAGCGGGGCGTTCCCGGCCCCGTCCGTTGTCGACGCTGAGTCGGATGTCGACCCTCAACGCCGGGGTCTCGAGGTTCCTAACCACCTTGTCGATCTTCTCGATGGCCCGATCGCGCTCACGGGTGGTCACACCTGCGGTGGTCGAGATCTCGACGCTCATGGTCTCTCCTCAGTTGGGGCTTCTGGTCAGAAGGCCGGCGATGCACCGCCGACCTCCACTGCAAGCATCCTGCCATTCCCACCGGCGTAACAGGGCCAAACGTCAGGATTACAAGATCGCAGGGGATTGCGGTCAGCTTCTGTCCGCAACGTGGTCCATGCTGGAGTGATGGGAGACCCGTCGGGGCGCATGCTCCATTTGTTGTCGCTGCTGCAGACCCACCGATTCTGGCCGGGGCTCGAGTTGTCCGGTCGGCTCGAGGTGAGCGACCGGACCCTGCGACGAGACATCGAGCGCCTGCGCGACCTCGGTTACCGCATCGAGGCCACGCGCGGGGTCGAAGGGGGCTACCGGCTCGAAGCCGGGGCTGATCTGCCGCCGCTGCTGCTCGAAGACGAAGAGGCGGTGGCGATCGCCGTGGGCCTGCGCTCGGCCGCCCATGGTCCTGTCCAGGGGATCGAAGAAGCCGCGCTGCGGGCCCTCACCAAGCTCGAACAGGTCATGCCTCAACGTCTGCGGCGGCGAGTCAACGACCTCGGTGCGGTCACCGTCGCCCTGCCGATGACCGGTGCTGCCCGGGTCGATTGGTCGGTGCTCACCACGTTGGCCCAGGCGTGTCGCGACTCGGTCAGGGTGATGTTCACCTATGTGGCACGCGACCGCCATGTCTCCGAACGCACCGTCGAGCCCCATCGGCTGGTGTCGGCCGGATGGCGTTGGTACATGGTGGCCTGGGACATCGACCGCCGTGACTGGCGTACGTTCAGGGCCGATCGAATCGACGGCAAGGTCGAGGTTCTCACCGCCTTCAACCCCCGCCAGTTGCCCGGGGACGACGCCGCCGCTTTCGTGGCCGAGGGGATCGATGCGGTCAGCCGACGCATCGAAGCGGTGGCCACTGTGGCGGCGCCGGCCGATCAGATCGACGAGGTGGTGCGCGAATGGGGTGGCCGGGTGACCCCAAACGATGCCAGCTCGTGCACCCTGGTTTTCGTGGGCGAATCGATCGAATGGCTGGGGGCGTGCATGGCGATGGTCCCCGCCGACCTCACCGTGCACGAACCCCCGGAACTGGTCGATCACATCCGCCAGATGGCCACCCGTTTGGCCCGGGCGGTCTGACCCTGACTTTGCCAGGGTCAGTCGATGGTGCCGATCAGGCCCCGGCGCGGTCCTTGGCCACCTCGTCGTAGGCCTCGTAGTCCGACGCGGTGTCCTCGGCGAACTCGAACTCCATCAGCCCCACGGCTTCCCACTGCTTGCGGAGGTAGCCGTTGTTGGCGTCGAGCAGACCGAGCTTGCGGGTGTTGGGCACCAGCTTGGCGAAGAAGCCCCGTTGGAAGTTCCCGATGGGATTGACCTTGGTGGTCTTGGCCGCCTCGATCAAGAAGGGCACGGTGGCTTCGAACGAGACGCCCATGCGCTCCCACACCTCAGGTGTCGAGGCCCGCGACCGGTTGCGGATGGTGTTCTCGAGCATGAACTCCTGGCGGTCCTTCAGCTCGGGCTCGGTCAGCTCCTGGTAGAACTCGCCCAGGCTGAGGATGCCGAAGGCGACGTGGCGGGCTTCATCGGACATGACATAGCGGAGCAGCTTCTTGAGCAGCGGTTCTTCGGTACGGCGCAACATGTCGCCGAAGGCGGCGAGGGCCAGGCTCTCGATGACGATCTGCATGCCCAGGTAGGCAATGTCCCAGCGGCTGTCTTCGAGGAGCACGGTGATCTGCTCGTCGAGGAACGGGCTCATGGGGTAGGCGTCGCCCAACTTGGTGTGCAGGTACTTGGCGAAGACCTCGGTGTGGCGGGCCTCGTCCATGGTCTGGGTGGCGGCGTAGTACTTGGCGTCGATCCAGGGCACGGTCTCGACGATCTTGGCGGCGACCATCATCGCTCCCTGCTCGCCGTGCATGAACTGGCTGAGCGAGGCCTTCTGGAGCTCGACCGCGAGTTCGGCGAACTCCTTGTCGCCCCAGTTGGCAAGCGGCGAGCCCTTGAGCTTGGCGGCCTCGCGAGCGAGGCGGACCGCGGCGGCGTCGTGGTCGGCCTCCCGCTCGGGGTCGACCTCGGTGGCCCAGTCGAGCTCGGTGACCGAGTTCCACTGCGAGGCCATCGCCTTGTTGTAGAGGGTGACGAGCTGGTCGCGCTCGCGGTCGTACTTCCAGGTGAAGATGCTCTGGGCGTGGTCGTCGACGACCTTGAACGCCTCGTTCATCACGTCTCGTTCGGGAAGCTCGGTATGGCCGGGCAGTGTGCTCTGGTCAGGCAGTGTGTTCTGGTCAGGCAGTGTGTTCTGGCCGGGTTCGGCGGTGATGCTCATTGGTCCCCCTCGGGCATGTGGCGGGTGGCGGTGGGTGGGAGTGATTGATCGTCGAGGGTGCCGAAGCTGGCCACCACCCGGCTGATCAGGGTCCGCCAGGCAACGGGGTCGGGTCCCTCCAGGCCCGATCCTCGGTGCAACAACAAGCCCAGGCGCAGGACCCGGACCAGGAAGAGGACGGCCTCGGGGTCGAGGTCGTCAGCGACGGTGCCATCGGTTCGGGCGGCCTCGACCAGTGGCGCCACCGAATGGCGCCAGCGGTGGTCGGCGTCGGCGACGGCTTCGGCCACCGCCGGTTCGCGTCGGGCCGCGACGTAGGTCTCGAGTAACAGGGCCTCGTGGTCGGCCAGCCCAGGTTCGAGTCGGCCGGCGCCGAAGGCCAC
>CAZEFG010000056.1:0-11143 GCA_964511355.1 uncultured Iamiaceae bacterium | reverse complement strand
GCCACGGCCTGCCCATCATCCGCACCGTCCAGCCTGAAGAGGGCTGGGAGGGCGAGGCCTACACCGGCGAGGGGCCCCGCATCAACAGCGAATGGCTCAACGGCATGGACAAGACCACCGCGATTGCGGCGGCCACGAGCTGGCTCCAGGAGCAGGGCATCGGCGAGCAGAAGGTCAACTTCCGGCTGCGTGACTGGCTGCTGTCGAGGCAGCGGTTCTGGGGGTGTCCGATCCCTGTCGTGTACTGCGACCGCTGTGGCATAGTCCCCGTACCTGACGACGAGCTTCCGGTCCTGGCACCCGACGATGTCGAGTTCCGACCAACGGGGGAGTCCCCGCTCAAGTTTCACGAGGGCTTCCTGTCGGCCACCTGCCCGAACTGCTCAGGCCCGGCCACCCGCGAGACCGACACCATGGACACCTTCGTCGACTCGTCGTGGTACTTCCTGCGCTTCGCTGACCCCTTCAACGACGAACTCCCCTTCGACCTGGACGCAGCGGCCCGCTGGCTGCCGGTCGACCAGTACATCGGCGGCGTCGAGCACGCCATCTTGCACCTGATGTACGCCCGCTTCTTCACCAAGGCCCTATCTGACCTGGGCTACGCGCCCAAGGACCTGCGGGAGCCGTTCAAGCGGCTGTTCACCCAGGGAATGATCCGCCTCGACGGCGCCAAGATGTCCAAATCCAAGGGCAACCTGGTGGCGCCCGAAGAGATCCTCGACTCCGAAGGGGCCGATGCCCTCCGCCTCGCCCACCTCTTCGTCAGCCCGCCCGCTGACGACGTCGATTGGGAGGCGTTCGGGATCGAGGGGTGCGCCCGGTTCCTGGGCCGCCTGTGGCGACTGGCGCTGGGTCAGGTGGCCGACACGGTCGACCGCGACCCGACCGCGGCCGACCTCGCCATCGAAGCGTCGTCGCATCGCATGATCGCCCGGATCACCGACGAGTTCGAGCGCTGGCACTACAACACCGCCGTTGCCGGATGCATGGAGCACCTCAACGAGTTGTACCGGTACGCCCAGACCGCCGACGGACCCCGGCGCGAAACCCTCGACGGCGCGGTCGACACGCTGCTCACGCTGATGGCACCCATGGCGCCCCACATCACCGCCGAGCTGTTCGAGCTGCGCACCGGGGGAGACATCCACCGCCAGCCATGGCCGGTAGCCGACCCCGCCAAGCTCGCCGTCGATACCGTCACCATGGTGGTGCAGATCAACGGCAAGGTCCGGGACACCATCGATGTCGACGCCGGCATCGACGAGGCTGCTGCGGTCGACCTGGCCCTGGCCAGCCCCAAGATCCAAGAGCACCTCGCGGGGGTCGAGCCGGTGCGCACCATTGCCCGCCCTCCGAAGCTGGTGAACCTCGTAGTCAAGTGATGCGGGGCCCGCCGGGCACCGCCTGGTCTGGTGCGACCAGAACCAAGGGCCATGATGGTGGGGAGACCCCCGAGACCTGGAGCAACCCCGATGCGTCGAATGATGGTTTTGTTGACGGCCCTGGCCCTGTTGATCGCTGCCTGTGGTGACGACGACGGCACCGTCGTGGCGGGGGACTCCTCGACCACCTCCAGCGCCGACACCAGCGGCACCAACCAGGACGAAACCACCACCACCGAGGCCGAAACGACCACCACGACCGAACCTCGGGCGGCCTACACCGACGGGTTCGAGGTCGACCACGAGACCGGCAACGTCAACATCGACGCCTACGCCGCCTTCCTCGGCGAGCACGGAGCCCCCGAGGGAGGCGCCGAAGAAGCCGCCCTCGAGCTGCTCACCGGGGGAGACTCCAGCCCCGATGTCACCCCCCAGGTCTCGTCCATCGCCGCCGACGGCGGCCGGACCGTGGTCACCGTCGAATTCGAGGACCTGGGCGACGATTCCGTGGCCGCTGAGCGCTACGAGATCGTCTTTGTCGGCGGGGACGGCGAAGACCTGATCATCGAGTCGGGATCCTGGGCCAGCCGGTGCCAGGAGGGCCGCGGCCACCAGGACTACGAGGTCGCCCTCTGCGTCTGAACCGCCAGCCGCAGTAACCTCGCCCCGGCGTAGGAGGTCAGAGGGTTCATGCCGAGTCTTGCATCGCGGATCGAACAATCCGCTGGTCGTGGCGGAGTCGTCACCTTCATGGGAGCCGATGGTCCCGACCCCGTGGAGTGGAAGCGTCTGGTCGACGAAGCCCAGGGCATGGCCGCGGCCATGCAGGCTCGCGGGGTCGCCCCCGGCGACCACGTAGCCCTCCTCGGCCCCACCAGCCGCGATCTGGTCACCGCCATCGCGGCAGTGTGGTTGGCCGGCGCCACGATCGTGGTGTTGCCCATTCCCATGCGCATGGCATCGATCGAAGAGTTCGTCGACGCGACCCGTCGCCGCATCCGCCGAGCCGACGTCGCCCTGTTCGCGATCGATCCCGACCTCGCACCCTTCGTCACGCCCGAAGCCGGCGATCCACCCATGGTCAACCTCAACGAACTGCACCCGCCCGTCGGGTCAGCGCTGCGCTTCCACCGTCCGGCCGACGACCCCGACCGTCTCGCCATTCTCCAGTTCACGAGCGGTTCAACCTCTGATCCCAAGGGGGTGGCGTTGCCCCACCGGGCCGTGGCCGCCAACCTCGATGCCATCGCGACCGCCGCCGAACTCGACGTCGACACCGACGTGTTGGTCTCATGGCTGCCGCTCTACCACGACATGGGATTGGTGGGACTGCTCTCGCTGGCAATGACCACCGGTACCGACCTGGTACTGGGCTCGCCTCAGGATTTCATGGCTTCCCCGCTGCGCTGGATGCAGTGGATCTCCGACTACGGAGGCACCGCCACCGCCGGGCCCAACTTCTCCTACGTGCTCGCCACGCGCGCCCTAAACCGGGCGGAGGGGCTCGACCTCAGCTCGCTGCGTATCGCCCTCAACGGTGCCGAGCCCGTCGACCCCGACACCGTGGAGGCCTTCGTGGCTGCCGGTGCCCGCCATGGCATGCGCCCCGGCGCCGTCTTCCCGGCGTTCGGCATGGCCGAGGTCGCCATCGCCGGTACGTTCCCGCCGCCTATGGCCGGCTTGCGCACCGACGCCGTCGATCGACACGTTCTCGAATCCGAGCGGTACGCCTCGCCAGCTGACCCGGATGCTCCCGGTGTGCGGCGGCTGGCCAAGTTGGGCAAGCCCGTGCCCGGTCTCGATGTCCGCATCGTCGACCCCGACAGTGGCCTGGTACTAGGCGAGCGCGGAGTCGGCGAACTGCAGATCCGGGGTACGTCGGTCTGCAACGGTTACTACAACGATCTCGCCGCCACCGAAGCTCTCTTCGATGGCGAGTGGCTACGTACCGGCGACCTCGCCTACCTGGTCGACGGCGAACTCGTGATGTGCGGCCGGATCAAGGACGTGATCATCGTGGGCGGCCGCAATCTGTTCCCCGAAGACATCGAGCGGGCGGTCGCCGAAGTCGAGGGAGTGAGGGCCGGAAACGTCATCGCCTTCGGAGTCGAAGGCCGTAACCACAAAGAGGCCATCGTGGTGGTGGCCGAAACCAAGCTCAACGACACCGCCGATCTGCATGCCACGATCAACGAGCACGTTCGGGCCATCGTCGGCGTGCCAGCCAAAGAGATCGTTCTGGTGCCCCCGGGCACCTTGCCCAAGACCTCCTCGGGCAAGCTCCAACGTTCGCTGTGTCGCACGCAGTACCTCGGGACCGAACTCCAGCGAGTCTGACCCCCTTGGCCTGCTCGAGCTGGTGGGTCAGGCGTTGCGCAGCCGGGCGATGGTTTCAGCCTTGACCTCGTCGGTTCCTGATAGACCCAGATAGAAGCCCACCCGATCGAGCACGCCACCGAACCGGTCGATGAGACCATCGGCGACCCGATCGGGTTCGGCGACCACGGCGAAGGTGTTGAGCACGTCGTCGTCGATCAGGGTGGCCATGGTCTTCCAGTCGCCCTGTTTGGAAAGCCTGTTCAGTTCGGTCTGGAGATCGCCCCACCCGTGGTGCTCCAACACGCCCCGGTAGGCGGGGGTCGAGCCGTAGAAGGCGATCTGGCTGCGGGCCGCATCTGCGGCCTTGGCCATCTCGGCCTCGTTGGTACCCGAGACCACGAAGGCGGTGAGGCTGATCTCGAAGTCGTTGCGATCCCGCCCGCCGAGCGACATACCTTCTTCGAGCGCGGGAACCGTGACTTCGCGCAGGTAGGCATCGGTGGTGAAGGGGTGAACCAGGAACCCGTCGCAGACCTCGCCTGCCACCCGCGTCATGTGCGGGCCGACGCCGGCGATGAAGATCTTGGCGTCGCCGTGGGGATTGGGCCCCGGGTTGAAGAAGGGCGTCATCAGAGTGTGGGTGTAGAAGTCGCCACGAAAGTCGAGCTTGGTGTCGTTGGTCCACGACTCCCAGATCGCCCGGACGGCGAGAACCATCTCTCGCATACGCGGTGCGGGATGAGACCACTCCATCGAGAATCGTTTGGTGATGTGAGGTTTGATCTGGGACCCGAGTCCGAGGATGAAACGCCCTTCGGAATAGGCCTGCAAGTCCCAGGCGATGTTGGCCAGCGTCATCGGGTTTCGAGCGAACGCCACCGCGATGGCGGTCCCCAGCTCCAGACGCTCGGTGTCCTGCGCCCCCAACAGCAGCGGAAAGAACGGATCATGGCTCGTCTCGGCGCTCCAGATTCCGTCGTAGCCCGCCGCTTCTGCCATCTGGGCCATGCCCGCCGCGTCGTTGAGCCCCCCGATTCCGGTATCGACCTTCATGGCCGCAGGCTAGTCCTGCCCGCGGAGGAACCGTTCGATCTCGGTGGCCAACTCGTCGCCCGAAGGCAGATCGATCGCCTGATCGGGACCGGCCATGCCCAGGGGTGGGCCACCGTGGGTTTCGTCGGCTTGGGCTTCGAGCTGGCGCAACAGCGTGAGATGCTCGCCGGAATCGGCCACCAACTCGTCGAGGCGGGCGACGGTGGCCGCCGCGTCCTCAGCGACCGAGCCCACGGGAAACGACAGATCGGCAAGCTCGTTGAGCTTTTCGATCAGAGCCACCGCACCACCTGGATACGGCATGGCTGCCGCGTAGTGGGGGATCTGGGCCCACAGACCGATGGCAGGTAGCCCGACCTCGGCGCACCGATCCTCGATGGCGTTGCCGATACCGGCGGGAACGTCGAGGGTGGCGCCGTTGGACCCCACCATGGCGGCCAGGTTCTCGTCGTTCGAGGTAGAGGTCAGCTGGGCGGGGCGGGTGTGGGGCGCCGGCGCGGGATAGGCGCCCAGGCCAACGACCAGCCGTACGCCGAGCTCGAGAGCCAGGTCGACCACCGTGGTGGTGAACCGCTTCCAGTGATGGTCGGGTTCGGCCCCGGTGAGCATCAACACGTCACGACCGGCAGGGTCGCTGAACGCCACGATCTCGATGCTCGGCCACCGCAACCCTCGGTTCATGCCGTCCTCGAGGCGAACGACCGGACGACGCGACCGGTGATCGAGCAAGGTGTCGGCATCGAAGCGGACCACCGTGGTGGCCTCGATCTCATCGGTGATGGCCGCCGCGGCACGAGCAGCTGCTCCGCCGGCGTCGATCCAACCTTCGAGGGCCAGGATCAGCACCGGCGACTCAAGGTCGGGTCGCTCCAGAAAATCGTAGAGGTCGGCCATCAGGCGAGACTAGTGGTAGCCCGTATCCTTTGACCCATGGTCATCGACGTAACTGATGCAACGTTTCCGGTCGAGGTCATCGAAAGGTCGACGACAACCCCCGTGGTGGTCGATCTGTGGGCGCCTTGGTGTGGACCGTGCCACACGCTCGGTCCCATCATCGAAGGCGTCATCGAGGCCACCCAAGGCAAGGTCGTGCTGGCCAAGGTCAACGTCGACGAGAACCCACAAACCTCAGCCGCCCTGCGGGTGCAGGGCATCCCGGCGGTCTTCGCCTTCAAGGACCGTCGCCCGATCGCCCAGTTCGTGGGCGCCCAGGGTCAGGCGTTTGTCCAGGACTTCGTCGATCGCCTTCTCCCCACCGAACAGGAACTCGAGCTGGCGCGCCTGGTCGATGTCGGCGACGAATCTTCTCTGCGTTCGGCGCTCGAGATGGTGCCTGATCACGCTCCGGCCATCGTCGCCCTGGCTGAGTTGCTGGTGGGGGAGGGACGTAACGAAGATGCGCTGGAGATCCTCGCCCGCATCCCCGAAACGCCAGAGACCAGGCGAGTCGCCGCGCTCGCCCGAACCGACGCCGCAGCAACCCACGACATCGAGGGGCGTCTCGAATCTCTGCTCGACCAAGTCAAGGGCGACGATGACGCCCGCCAGGAGTTTCTCGATCTACTCGAGGTCCTCGGGCCCGACCATCCCCGTACGGCCAGTTACCGCAAGGCTCTGACTGCCCGGCTCTTCTAGAGCGCACTTCGACAACTTCTGGCCCTTTTCCGGGTTTGTCGGCGCGGGTACGCTGACGCCAGGTCGCCGTCTTCGGGCGGAATCCTTCTTCCCCGATCACTCCCCCCACCGTGCCGCCCCCGATCGGGGAGGATTGTTGCCGTCTCCATCCACGTCCACCGACGCCGACGGACGCGGGCCGGCCCAACCCCGCCAGGTGGGGCCTGTCGCGGGTCATCTCGGCGACCTCGCCGACCGGCTGGGTACGTCGGTCCCCTCGCTTCTGGTCGGCAGCGTGGCGGCATTGGTCGTCGGCGCGCTCGTCTGGATCGCGGTGTTCCGGGCCGATCCGCCCCCGCCGGAACTCACCATTCCTTACGCCCCCTCTAGCGAGGCGACAGCGGACGCCCGGGAGCCTCACCACGATGTAGCGGCGGCGGCCGACCCGGCGGCACCGCCGGCCGAGATCCTGGTGCACGCCGCCGGGGCGGTGCGCCATCCCGGGGTTTACGCCCTGGGGGCCGGGGCCAGGGTGTCGGATCTGCTGGCGGCCGCGGGAGGTCCACTTCCCGCAGCCGATCTCGACCGCGTCAACCTCGCGGCGCCTCTCGCTGATGGCAGCCGGGTCTATGTCCCCGAGGTAGGCGAGGATCAGGCACCCTCGGTGGTGGCGGGCGAACTGTCTCCAGGCGGCGCGACCGGTGCCGGCGAGGCCGACCCAGGGCAGAGCATCAGCATCAACACGGCGACGGCCGCCCAACTCGAACAGTTGCCAGGCGTCGGACCCGCCACGGCAGCCGCGATCGTCGACCACCGTGAGCGCCAAGGACCCTTCGGATCGGTCGACGAGCTGATCGAGGTGCGGGGCATAGGCGAGGCCAAGCTCGCGGCGCTACGCGACCGCGTCCACACGTGAGGGCGTTCACCGCGACGACACTGGCGAAACCGGTGCCGGCGCCGGCGACCTGGATGGCGGTGGGCGCATGGGCCGGTGCCCTGGCCGGAGTTCCAGTTCCTCTGCCGGTGGCGCTGGTTGCGGTGGCCATCAGTTGGCGAACCAGGCGCGTCGTTCTTGTGGTGCTGGCCCTGGGGTTGCTCACCTCGGCCCTGGTGGTCCGCTCGGTCGAGGGGTTGGCGCCGCTCAGCACGGCGCGCTTCGAGGGCGAAGCGGTGTTGCGGGGCGACCCCCGCTGGTACGGCCCGTCGCTGCGGGTCGACCTCCAGGTCGACGGGCGCCGCGTCGAGGCTTGGGCCCGGGGCCCCCAGGCGGCCAGGCTCTCGAGCCGTCTGATGGGGGAGAAGGTCCGTGTCGCCGGGCGCTTGGGGCCCGCTCCGCCCGACGCTCCGTGGCTGACCCGGCGTCACATCGCGGGGCGTCTCTCGATCGATCGAGTGGACGGCTGGAGGCCCGGTGACCCGGCGAGCCGGGCCGCCAACGGTCTGCGGCGCACGCTGACCGAAGGGTCCAAGACCATGGCGCCCGACACACGCTCGCTCTATGTCGGGCTGTTGCTGGGCGACCAGCGTGAACAGGGGGTTGTGGCCGCCGATGACTTTCGGGGATCGGGGCTGTCACATCTCCTGGCCGTGTCGGGCCAGAACGTCGCCTTCGTGCTGGTGCTGGTCGGACCGATCCTTCAACGCCTCCGCCTCACACCTCGCCTGGTAGTCACATTGGCCGTCCTGACCTTCTTTGCCTTGGTCACCCGATTTGAGCCCTCGGTTCTGAGGGCCACCGCCATGGCTGGGTGTGCCGCGGTGTCGGTGACCATGGGGCGTGAGGCTGACAGCCGCCGCATGCTGGCCACCGCGGTGATCGCCCTGTTGATCGTCGACCCGCTCATCGCCGGCCAGTTGGCCTTCCAACTGTCGGTGGCTGCCACCACCGGCATTCTCCTGCTCAGCTCCCGGATCGCCAACGTGATTCCCGGGCCTCGATCGCTGGCGAGTGCCGTAGGAGTCACCGTGGCGGCGCAGCTCGCAGTGGCGCCCCTGTTGATCCCGACCTTCGGGGGTATGCCGGTGTCGGCTCTGGTGGCCAACATCCTCGCTGCGCCCATGGCCGGTCCGGTGGTGGTGTGGGGGCTGCCAGCCGGACTCGTAGCCGGGGTGGTTGGCGGCGATGTTGCGCGGTGGCTCCACTGGCCGACGTCGCTGATGGTCGGGTGGATCGCAGGGGTGGCCCGCCACGGTGCTGCGCTACCTCTCGGCGAGATCCGTACTGCGCACATGCTGGTCATCGGCGCTGCCGTGGCCATGATCGCAGCTGGTCGGATGTTCTCCTGGCTGGGCACAACCAGTCGCTGGATCGGCAGCTTTCTGGTGGCGGTCGCTTTGATACACCCTGGCTGGGTGGTCAGGGCCGGGCCACCAGAACTGACAACCCTCGGCGACGGCAGCCGCCTGCACGTCATGGGTACAGCGGTCGTTCTCGAGCTGGATGCTGGCTCTCGCCCTGATGTGGTCGTTGAAGATCTGAGGCGAGCAGGCGTCGGTCGTGTCGATGTGGTCGTGGCGAGGCATGGCGGTCGGGACGTCGCCGAGACGGTGGCGGTGATCGGTGAACGCACACCGCCTCGATTGGTTCTCGCCCCCCGAAATCATCGGGTCCCCAACGGCTCGGTGGCGATCCCCGACACGGATGTGACCGTCGGCCGCCTCGTCGTGCGGATCGGGCGGGTCACCTCCACCACGCTCGAAGCAACGGTGTCCGCCCGAGATCCCTGACGCCGGGATCGTGGGTCGTGAGCGCGGTCTAGGTTAGGACCGATGGAACTTCGGCTGGGCGAGCACCGCTTCGACATCACCCATCGGGCGGTGGTGATGGGGATCCTCAACCGCACCCCCGACTCGTTCTACGACCGGGGCGGTTACTGGGGATTCGACGCGTTTCTCGCCAAGGCCGACGCCTTGGTGGCCGACGGAGCCGACTTCCTCGATGTCGGCGGGGTCAAGGCCGGGCCGGGCGACGAAGTCAGCGAACAGAACGAACTCGACCGGGTCATCCCCGCAGTCGAGGCCCTCCACGCCCGATTCGACATCCCCCTGTCGGTCGACACCTGGCGATCCTCGGTGATCGAGGCCGCGGTGGCCGCCGGGGCGGTGGTCGGCAACGACATCTCGGGGTTCGCCGATCCGCGCTATCTCGATGTGTGCGCCGCGGGCGGCGCCTCGGTGGTGGCAACCCACATCCGTCTCGCTCCTCGTGTTCCCGACCCTGAACCGGTGTACGACGATCTGGTGGCCGACGTTCGAGATTTCCTGGCCGATCGGGCATCCCGTGCCGTAGCGGCGGGCATTCCCTCGGAAGCTGTGATGGTCGACGCCGGCCTCGACCTCGGAAAGACAGAAGCCCAGTCACTCGAACTGCTGCGCCATACCGACAGCTTGGTGGATCTGGGTCATCCCGTCTTCTTGTCGGCGTCCAACAAGCGATTCCTTTCGCACCTGCTTGAGCGTGAGGTGACCGACGTGGGTACTGGGACCAGCGCCGCCCACACCCTTGGGATCATGTTGGGGGCGCGGGTCCTGCGCGTCCACGACGTACGAGCCGCCCGCCGCGTGGCCGATGTGGCGGCCGATCTGTTGGCGGCGGCGTGACCAGTTCGTCCATCTATCTGGTCAAGGGCGACGACGCGGTCCTGGTGGGCGATGAAGTACGGCGCATCGTCGCCGAACTGGTGGGAGACGGTGACCGCTCGTTGATGGTCGACGAGCTCGACGACGACCGCTATCTGAGAGGCGACGATGCCCACATCAGTCCTTTGGTCGACGCCGCCCAGACTCCCCCCTTTCTGACCGACCGCCGGGTGGTCGTGGGGCGCCACCTCGCTCGATTCACCACCGCGGAGTCGGTAGCTCCGCTCGTGGCCTACCTGGCTGACCCGCTACCCACCACCGCGCTCGTGCTGGTGTGGGACAAGGGTCCGAAGTTCACCGGTCGTAGCTCAGTGCCCAAGTCGTTGAGCGAGGCGTTGAAGACCGCAGGCGCCGTAACCGTCGCCACCGACGTGCCGGCCAATGCCAAGGCCCGCGACACATGGTTCAAGGAACAGGTGTCGGCGTCTCAGATCAGCCTCGACCCCAAGGCCCAAAAACACCTGCTCGAACGACTCGGCGAGGATGTCAGTCGCGTGGGTGCCATCCTCGGGGTGCTCGAAGGGGCTTTCGGCCCGGGGGCGCGGGTCACGGTGGCCGACCTGGAGCCCTACCTCGGCGACGCCGGCGGGGTACCGCCATGGGAGCTGACCGACGCCATTTCCCGAGGCGACATCGCCACCGCCCTTGATCGGCTCCACCGGATGCTCAGCGGGGGCGACCGTCATGCGCTCCAGATCATGGCGACCCTGCACCGCCATGTCGCCGGGTTGCTCAAGCTCGACGGCGCGGGGGTCCGATCCCGCGACGACGCCGCGGCGCTGCTCGGCATGGCACCCTTCCCGGCCGAGAAGCTGCTAAAGCTGTCCCGATCCGTCGGCAGCGAACGCATCGGCCAGCAGGTGAAGCTGGTGGCCGACGCCGACCTCGACCTCCGTGGGGCCAACGAGTGGCCCGACGAGTTGGTGCTCGAGGTTCTGGTCGCCCGCTTGTCCCGTCTCAGCTCGTCACGCTGAGACGGTCAGGACGCGACACGACCCCGCCGAAGCGGGGCCGTGCCCTCGGTTCCCCCGGGTTGAGTCCGGTGCTACTGATTGGCCTCAGCGGCGATGCGGGCGATCCGCTTGGCGAGGCGAGACTTCTGGCGGTTGGCGGCGTTCTTGTGCATGACGCCC
>CAZEFG010000055.1:0-11371 GCA_964511355.1 uncultured Iamiaceae bacterium | reverse complement strand
GGCGTCGGTGCGGACCGCCTCGGTGGCTTCGGGATCGTCGATGGGATTGACCACCAGCACGTCGGGAGCGACCAGTCCTCCACTCGCGAGCGGTGCCGACGGCGGAACGGCGACGTTCAACAAGACCACCCGGCTGTCGTCGAGAGGGAGTTTGTCGGCGGCCCAGCGCACGGCACGGCGCGAAGCGTCGGAATGGTCGTCGGCGATCAGGATCAGGTCCACGGGAGTCACCTCACTGGGGTGGGTAGGCGCCGGGTTCCCCCTGACGCCTACCCACCCTAGATGAGACCAGGCTTGTGCGACCGGGTTAGTGTCCCGACCCCGCGATGCGTACGATGAACGGACCCCGGGGGCGTAGCTCAGTTGGCAGAGCGGCGGCTTTGCAAGCCGTAGGTCGTGGGTTCGATTCCCATCGCCTCCACCATTCTCTCGATGATCTCGCCCGATGGTCCCCGTTCCGCTCGGGTTGGCGTCGTAGCTTTGACGCTGGCGCACAGGCCATCTCGAGGAGGAACACATGAGCGGAATGGACACGCCCGGCGGCCCCGACTGGTGGTTGGCCAGCGACGGCAAGTGGTACCCACCCCAGAACCAGGGCCAGGGTCCTCCACCGCCGGGGGGCGCCCCCCAGATCGATGGCGGCAGCTTCTTCTCCCGCCTGTTCGACCTGTCGCTGCGGACCTTCATCACGCCGAGCATCGTCAAGGTCCTGTTCATCCTCGGCATCGTGTTCGCATCGATCTATGCCGTGATCATCCTGGTCGCCTCGGCCTCTGCCGGCGACGGTGGCATCTTCTTGGGCATCATCGTCGCCCCGCTCGCGTGGCTGATGATGGTCGTGATGGTGCGGGTCTACATCGAGCTGGCGGTGGTGTTCTTCCGGATCGAGGAGAACACCCGCAAGGAGTAGCGCAGCGTAGGGCGTTACCCTGACACCATGCCCGACCGCGACGCCATGCTGGACAACAACATGGTGGTCACTGAAATGGCCACCATGGGCCGACGCCTGGTGGCCCGGCTGGTCGACGTGGTGGCGGTGGTCACCTACGTGTTCGCCCTATCGATCGCCCACATCTTCATCCACCTCCAGCTCTGGTCAGACACCGTCGCGCCCGAGCCGTGGGGTAACTGGTTTTTGATGACGGTCACCACGGTGGTGGTGTACGCCATCTACGACATCGGCTTCACCACCCGCACCGGTGCCACCCCCGGTAAGGACCTGATGGCGATCCAGGTCGTCGACGCCTCCACCGGCGGTCGACCCAGCCTCGGTCAGGCGTTCCGCCGTTGGCTGCCCCACGGCCTGGTGCAGCCGATTCCGATGATCTGGTTGGCGGCGATCGCCACCGGAGTTCTCGGCGCCACCGGCTTATTGAGCTCGCGCCGTCAGAGCCTCCCCGACCGCCTGGCCAACACCGTCGTGGTCGACAAGGCGCCGCCCGCCACCGCCGAAGAGGCCTCGATCCGACGGCGCAGCTTCATGCCCCGGCTGGTCGATCCCACCGCGGTGTTCCGCCTCGCCCGCAACAACGTCAGTCTGAGCCGCCGCCGTCCCGACGACGACAGCCATCTGCTCTGACCCAGCCGGGCTGGCGACCCACCTGGAGGTGATCAGCCTCCCAATGACGAAGGCTGGTTGGGGGGCAACTTCTCGAGCAGGGCGATGAACTGGTCGGACGGTACCGGCCGGGCGAAGTAGAACCCTTGGCCGTACTGGCAGCCCATCGACCGCAAGGCTTCGAGCTGGGCCATGGTCTCGATGCCCTCGGCCACGGTGGTGGCATTTAGACCCCGAGCCAAATCGACGATGGTGCGCACCAGTTGATAGGTGCCGCTGTCGGGATCATCGAGACGACCCACGAAGCTGCGATCGATCTTGATGACATCCAGCGGGAACTGCTGGATGTATCCCAACGACGAGTAGCCCGTACCGAAGTCGTCGACCGCCAGAGTGATTCCCTGAGCGCGCAGAGCCGCCAGACGAGCGAGAGTCTCAGCGTCATCGTTCATGACCAGGCTCTCGGTGATCTCGAGGGTCAACCGGTTGGGCGTGATACCGCCGTATTCGATGGCGTCGGCAATGTCGACCATGAGCGACGGACTGTCGATCTGTCGAACCGACAGGTTCACGCTGACCCGAAGGTCGCGAGTGGTCGGGTGGTCACGTTCCCACTCGCTCATCTGGCGACACGCCTCGTTCAGCACCCAACGGCCCAATCCGACAATGAGGCCGCTGTCCTCGGCCAACGGGATGAACTCGCCCGGCGGCACCAACCCCCGCTCGGGATGGTTCCAGCGCACGAGCGCCTCACAGCCGATTATCGACTGGCTGTTGAGGTCGACGATCGGCTGGTAGTGAAGCACCAGGCCGTCGCCGGTTATGGCGTCGCTGAGGGCGGCCTTGAGCTGGAGGCGCTCGAACGCACCCGAGTGGACCGCCTCCTGGAACACTTCATAACGTCCCTTGCCCCGCTCTTTGGCCAGGTACATGGCCACGTCGGCAGCGCGCATCAGAGCCTCGGAGCTGGACGAACGATCGGCGTCGACGACGATGCCGATGCTGGCCGAGCTGGTGATGTGACGTCCGTCGATCAGGAAGGGTTGCGAGATCGCCAGCAGGACGCGGTCCGCCACCGCGAGCACCTCGGCCTCTCCGTAGGTGTCTTCGAGCAGGATGCCGAACTCGTCGCCGCCGAGGCGGGCCGCGACATCAGACACCCGCAGGCAGGTGCGGATGCGTTCGGCGATCGACATCAACAGCTGGTCTCCGGCTCGGTGGCCGAGGCTGTCGTTGATCTCCTTGAAGTCGTCGAGGTCGATCATCAACACCGCTACCTGGTCGAGCCGGGCATCGGTGCGGCTGATGGCCCGGTTGAGACGCTTCTCGAAATGGACCCGGTTGCCGAGACCCGTCAGCTCGTCGTGCAGCGCCTTGCGTTGCAGGTCCTCTTCCAGCGCCCGTCTCACCGTGACGTCGCGGACGTTGAGCACGATCCCCTGCACCGCGGTCTCCTGCCGCATGTCGGAGATCGTCACATCGACGTTGCGCCAGCTGCCGGCCCGATCGCGCAGGCGCATCTCGATGTTGAGCTGCTCGAAGGGGTTGGCGGTGACCCCTTCGAGGAGCTGCATGGCCCTGGTCACCTCGTCGGCGGGGAGTAGGCGCATGACGTTGGTGCCCACCAGCTCCTCGGCCATGAAGCCCAACATCAGGGTCACCGCCGGGCTGACATAGGTGATGGCGCCACCCTCGTCGATCACCGCGACCACGTCGGAACTGTTCTGCACCAGGGAACGGAAGCGAGCCTCGGACCGGGCCAGGCGTTGCTCGGCCAGACGACGATCGGTGATGTCGCGGGCGGTGAGCACCAGCCCAGCGATCTCGGGCTCGTTGGTCAGATCCCGGGCCCGCATCTCGAACCAGCGGTAGCCGCCGTCGGCGTGTCGCAGCCGGACTTCGTGGGGGTCGTCCTCAGTCGCCCTCTCCCGCGCCGCGGCGATCAGCTCGGTGAACTCGTCCTGATCTTCTGGATGAACAAACTCATCGGGCAACGGCCCGGTGAAGTAGCTCTCGGGTCGCCCGAGCAGCCGTTCGACCACCGGTGACGCGAACTGGCCCCGATCCTCGGCGTCGACCACCAGCACGAACTCCGAGCTGTTCTCGACCAGAGCCCGGAAGCGCCGGTCGCTCTTGCGGCGGTGCAGGTCGGCGGTCAGCGCGGCGCTCTCGATCGCCAACGAGACTTCCATGGCCACCGAAGTGAGGGCTGACACCACGCCGCGCTCGATTGGTGCGTCGGAGGCCACGATGATCGCTCCGGTGGTCGTGCCGCGACCCACCAATGGAGCTACGACAAGTGACGCCTCCGCCCTGGGGTCGTTCCGGCCGGTCAGGTCGTAGCCCTTGACCTGTTCGATGCTCACCGCCTGGCGCTGGGTCAGCGCCTCCTGAACCTCACGCGGGAGGCTGGCCACCTCGGCGCGCGTTCCGACCTCGATCGCTTGGCGTCCCACCGCGGCGCCGACCTCGACCATCCCGTCGTCGATGAGCACCACCGAAGCTCTGCCTGTCGGCAAGCCGTCGGTGAGCTCGAGCACCGACCACAGGGCCGCCGAATGCATCTCGGACTCGGTACCACCGACCACCAGCACCGATCCCAGCTCTCGCAGCACGCGTTCGCGGGTGGCGGCCCGCTCCTCTTCGCGGATCAACAACCCGAGACGGGTGAGCACCAGCACCGACAGGGCGACCCAGCCGGTGACCACCACGGGAAGGTCGATCTCGCTGCCTCTGGCGGCTTGGAACACCATGACCGCCGGGCCCATGAGCAGAGCGCCGGCGAGCATCCCCATTCGTTTCCACGTGAGGGTCGGGTTCACATAATCGGGACGGGCGGTGAGCCGGCCGACCGATGGGTGCAGAGCCGATGCCGCCACGAACGCGTAGCTGAACGGTGCCACCAGTTCGTACACCTCTTGCTGGAAGGTGCCGGTGGTCTGGAGAGTGAGGAAGACGTCGGAGACGAAGATCGTTCCGGTGCAGGCAGCCAGGAGGTAGTAGCTGGGGGCCCGAAAGCCGGGCCCGACGGCCAGTCGGGTGATGGCCAGGACCAGCAGCAGGGTGAGGATCGAGTAGTTCACGGCAAGGACCCGGTCGGCCAGATCGATGCTTCCGTCGCGCACGAACGGCGCCAGGATCGTGACCCAGGCGATCAGGGCCGCCGCCGCGGTGACGATCAGCGAGTCGATCAGGTCACCCCTATCCGACACCGCCGTCCGCTGGCGCACCAGCTTCATGAACCCGGTGACCAGCGCCAGGTAGCCGAGCGTGTACAGCGGATCGCCGGCCGACGGGAACACATAGTCGTCGCCGCCGTCGATCATGGTGTGCAGGTCCAACGCCAGGCCTCCAGCCAGAAGCAAGCCGGCGCCGAGCGCTAGCCACCTCCAAGGCACGGCTTCGGGCCCCGGTTGCTGACGCGACCGCCAGACCAGGACCCCGACCGTCGACCAGCCGAGCAGCTGCCACGCGACCCCGTGGACGTCGGGGCCGAGTGCCCACCCGACCAGGTGCACAAAACTGCCCACAGCCAGGAAAAGGATCCAGAGCGCGGGCATGGCTCCCCTATCGGCGGAACGCAAGCAGTGTTGACGATAGGGAGCGGGTTATCTCACTTCACGGGTGGTCCTCACCCCAGCCGAATCGGAGTGCTCCGAATCCGGCGCCCATGCGAAAGCTGAGATCGATGGCCACGGTCGACCCCACCGCCAGTGACCGTTCGCCAATGGGGATCAACGCCGGCGAGTTCATGCACTGAGTCCATCCGGAGTCGATGCCGGAGGTGAGGTGGGACATGCTGGTCATCCGCAACGCATTGACCCGACCCGAGTGCATGACGTTGAGCTCGACCATGGCGAGCACCCGATCGTCGATCGGCGCGCCGTTCCGGGCCGAGGTCTCGAATTCGGGGTGGGCCACGAGGCGCAGCTCGGTCATGGCGTCGCGGGTACGGCGATCCTGCCAGGTCTGTTCGATTTGGATCATCGGCATCTCAAAGCCATGGAAGTTGAAGTCGGCTTCCACCAGCTCGACAAACGTGGACTGTGAGGCAGGGATGACCCGCACGTCGGGGGCGAGCACTCCTTGACCGATGAGGTTGTTCATCGCCGGAACGAGCAGTTCCTCCACCAGCCCCACGCTGATCAGCTCGGCGATGACCACGTCGTAGGGACCCGAGAAGGTGCAGGAGGTCACGTCGTCTTCGAGGACCTGGATCGTGGAGGAATATCCGTTGGCGGCCACGTTGCGACGAGCCATTGCCGCCATCGAATCGGACAGCTCGTAGGCGTCTACGGCCTCGGCTCCGGCGCGGGCGGCAGCCAGGGACAAGATGGCGGTCCCGGTTCCTAGTTCGAGCACCCGGTCGCCGGGACGCACCGCGGCCTCGACCGCTTCGATCAGGCGCATGGTGCGGTCGGTGTCGGCCAGGCACTCGAAGGCGATCTCGTGGGAACCGAACAGGTCGGGCCCGATGGCGCGATCGGTAGACGCCGACCGGTTGCTCACCGCCACTGCTCGGAGGTGAACGACGCCACCACCAACGCACACACCGGCTGGTCGGTGCAGCAGATGGCTCGGCTCAGCAGAGCCGGAGGGCCGGTACGAAGCTTCCGCGCGGTAACCATGGCCGCCAGACTAGCGGTGACCTCTGAGCGCACCTGGTCTTCGTCGTCTCCGCTGATCTCTACGAACAAGCCCGCTCCGGACTCGGGATCCTGCACCCAGCCCACGCACGCGGCCGCCACTGTTCCCGGGGTGCTGGTGTACCCGTCGGCGTAAACGACGTAGTGGCGATCGCCCCAACCCGCCGAACGCCCCACCAGCGACGGCTGTTCGTCGAGCCGCACCTCGATCTTGGTGCCCGGGGGTATCACCGAGCTGAGGCGGATGAGGTTGAGGTCGCCGATACCTGCTCGCAGGAGCGCCGCGTCGAAGGCGGCGACCGGTGTCGGGCCTTCGCCCACTGCGCTGGTGATCGGTATGACCAGGTTCGGGGCCGTGTACCGGAGTGACGGCGATGCGATTTCGGTCGAAGTTGGGGACCTCACACGACCTCCCTTGACTGTTGTGCCGGGTCGTGGTCGCCCGGGCCGGGGAACTGGAGCACGTAGTAGCTCTGCGTATCGACCAGTTCGAGGCTGGGAGAGCCGATGTGGTTGACGAGCCTCTGGACCTGCTGAGCGAAACCGGACTCGTCGTTGTACTGGCAGCAGTCGAATGCGACGACGGCTGCCCGCTCGTTGGCGTATCGGCCCATGGCCGCGGTGAGTTGGCGCATCCAGGAACTGCCGCCAGCACCCGGGTGGACCACCAGCGACCCGACGTAGATGATGGCGTTACGAGCGGCGTGGTCGGGGAACCGTTCGCGGTAGAACGAGGGGCTGATCCACGGCACGTGGTCAAGGTTGGTTGACGCGGTGAGCAAAGCCACAGGTTCGCTGTCGTCGTCTGCGCCCAGGAACTTGAGTACTGAGGGGTCGAGCATTTCAGCTCGGAACTCGTCGTCGGTCAGTGATTGCCGCCCTGCGGCGAGCGGGTCGAGGGGGTCAAAGCCCGCTCGGTAGACCGCGAGAAAACGCTCGGTGGTCTCAGCATCGAGTGTTTCCTGCAGGGTGATCGCCACGCGGACCTCCAACTAAACGACAGTGACAAGTCGACGGCGAGCGTTGGTCAAGCGCCCTACATGCCGCCACGCACCGTAGTGCTTTTGCCTCACCACGCGGTCGATCCCAGGAAACGTTCCGTGACGACGGGTTAGGAGTACAGCGCTTGGATCTCGGCCTGGTAACGCGCCAGGATCCCTCGCCGCTTGAGCTTGGAGGTCGGGGTGAGCACGTCGGAGTCGGGAAGCCATTCCTCGCCCAGGACCTTCACCTTCTTGACCCGTTCGGCATTGTTGAACCCCGACATTGCTTCGTCGAGGCCCGCCTCGATCTCGGCCTCGACCCGCGGATGGTGGGCGAGTTCGGCCAGGTCAGCGAACTCGATTCCTTCGGTGGCGGCCCATCCCGGGGCCACGTCGGGGTCGAGGGTGACCAGCGCGGCGATGAACGGGCGCTGGTCGCCGACGGCGAAGGCCTGGCCCACCAGGGGGATCATCTTGAGGGCCGCTTCGAGGTTCGAGGGGCTGACGTTCTTGCCCCCGGCAGTGATGATGAGTTCCTTCTTGCGGTCGATGATCCGGTAGTAGCCGTCGTCGTCGACCTCGCCTATGTCGCCGGAGTGAAGCCAGCCGTCGATGAGAGTGGACGCGGTGGCCTCGGGGTTGTTGAGGTAGCCGACGAACACGTTGCCGCCACGGCAGATGATCTCGCCGTCATCGGCCAGGGTCACCTCGCACCCCGCGATGGGCGGACCGACCCAACCCGGCTTGACCGGCTTCATGGCCAGGGTCATCGGCCCTGAGGACTCCGACATGCCGTAGATCTCGGTGAGCGGCACTCCGATGGCCCGGTACCAGGCCAAGAGGTCAGCGGGAATAGGGGCGGCACCCGAGATGGCCACCTCGAGTTGGTCGAGTCCTACCAGTTCCCGGACGGTGGTGAAGGCCATGGCGTCGAGGAACTCCCAGGTGGATGTTTCCTCGTCGGTGGCGGTGCCGAGCTCCATCTTCTCGACGATGGGCAGCGCCGCCTCGACGGCCTCGTTGAACGGGCCGGCCTTGGAGGGATCGGCGGCCAGGGCGGCGGTGACGCCCGAGTAGATCTTCTCCCACACGCGTGGCACCCCAAAGACGATGGTGGGTCGAACCTCGCCCAGGTACGCCGCCACCTGGCCCGCATCGGGGCAGCAGGCGACGGTGAAGCCATAGGCGGCCTGCTGATAGTGCGAAGTGATGCGTTCGGCGATGTGGGCCATGGGCAGGTACGACACGAGGCGGTGCCCGACGAAGTAGGTCAGCCCGACCGTGTCCTTGAGCGACTCGATGGTCCAGCAGATATTCCGGTGCGACAGCATCACGCCCTTGGGCGGGCCGGTGGTCCCGGAGGTGTAGATGATGGTGGCCAGGTCGTCGGGGGTGGCCTCTGACGCGGCCTGGTCGAGGTCGATCGGTTCGTGCGCCAGCAACGACTCGTAGGTGATGACCTCAGAGCCAGCCGCGCCGTCGGGATCGTTGACGATGGCCATGGCCCGCAAGGAAGGAATCGAGGCGCGCACCTGACGGAACCGGTCGAGGAACCCGATGTCCTCGACCACGCCGAACACCGCTTCGCAATGGTTGACGAGGTACTCGATCTGGTCGGAGGCCGAGGAGTTGTAGATGCTCACGGGGGTGGCGCCCACGAAGTACGCGGCCATGTCGAGAACGTGGAACTCGGCAATGTTGCGCATCATCAGCACTATGCGATCGCCGTGGCCGATGCCGAGCTCGCGGTAGGCCGAAGCCACCCGCGCCACTCGGTCGAGGTACTCCGTGAAGGTCCACTCGTCCCACTCGCCGTCGGCGTTCTTCCACCGCAGCGCCACCACGTCGCCGTTTTCGCGTGCGTTGGCAAGGAACCGCGAAGGCACGGTCTGGCCTGCCACCCGGTCGAGTAGGTCCTGGTTGGTCACCACCACTGGGCCTCCTGGTCTCACGCTGGACGTGGGCCATCACCCTAGTGGCGGAGGTCATAGATCTCGTCCGTCGAGACCGGCCAGGCGCCGACCCGACGATTGACCGGGCGGTCAACTCAGGGCGAGAATCGACCCGCCCGGTAGTTACGCCAGGTCACTTCCGCCCGATCGAGGAGCCACCATGCCCACCGCAGTCATCGTCGACGCCGTACGCACTCCCGGAGGCAAGCGGAACGGGAAGTTGTCGGGCTGGCACCCCGCTGATCTCGCGGCCGAAGTGCTCAAGGCCCTCGCCGAGCGCAACAAGCTCGACCCGGCACTGGTCGACGACGTGATCATGGGCTGTGTCATGCAGGTGGGGGCCCAGTCCCTGAACGTCGGACGTAACGCGGTGCTCGCCGCTGGCTGGCCCGACTCGGTGCCCTCCACCACCATCGACCGCCAGTGCGGGTCGTCTCAGCAGTCCGCCCACTTTGCCGCCCAGGGCGTGATGGCAGGGGCCTACGACATCGTGGTCGCGGCCGGAGTCGAGGTCATGAGCTTGGTGCCCATGGGCGCCTCGATCGTGCCGGGTCTCGGAGCCCCGTTCGGCCCCTTGGTGGGTGAGCGCTACGCCGACGAGGGCGGCCTCGTTCCCCAGGGCATCTCCGCTGAGCTCATCGCCGATCAGTGGGGCCTCAGCCGCGACGACCTCGACTCGTTCTCGGCCCAGTCCCAGCAGCGGGCGGCCGCGGCGACCGCCGAAGGTCGCTTCGAGAACGAGATCATCCCCGTGGCCGAACGCCGCCTCGACCGCGAGACCGGCAACGTCATCGAGACCGGCGAGATGGTGTCCGCCGACGAGGGCATCCGCCCCGATACCACCGCCGAGACCTTGGCCAAGCTCCAGCCCGCCTTCAAGGCTGACGGCAAGGTCACCGCCGGAAACTCGTCGCAGATCACCGACGGTGCGGCAGCCATGTTGATCATGACCGAGGAGAAGGCCGCTGAGTTGGGCCTCACCCCGCGTGCCCGCTTCCATTCCTTCTCCGTGGTCGGAACCGATCCCATCACCATGCTCACCGGTCCCATCCCCGCCACCAAGAAGGTGCTCGACCGGGCGGGGCTGACGATGGACGATATCGACGTCACCGAGATCAACGAGGCCTTCGCTTCGGTGGTGTTGGCTTGGGAGAAGGAGCTCTCACCCGACATGGCCAAGGTCAACCCCAACGGCGGCGCCATCGCCTTGGGCCATCCGCTCGGGTGTTCGGGCGCCAAGCTCATGGCCACGTTGCTCAACGAGCTCGAGCGCACGGGTGGGCGTTGGGGCCTGCAGACGATGTGCGAGGGCGGGGGCATGGCCAACGCCACGATCATCGAGCGCCTCGGCTAGCGGGTCGCAGGCTCAGCTGCCGGGTCTACCCTTGACCGGACATGAACTGGTTCAGGGTTCTGGTCGCGGTTGGTGCCGCCTTCATCATGTTGCGTATCGGGTTCGCCATGTTGCGCGGCCTGGGGGCGCCTCAACCCGAACCGCCCCCGAGCGGCGAGTTGCGCAAGGTCCGCCTCGAGTACCGCTGCAACGTCTGCGGCAGCGAGGTGCGCATGACCGCAGCTCCCGACGAGGATCCGCCACCGCCCAGGCACTGCCTGGAGGACATGGACCTGGTGGCTCCCATCGAGTGAGCCCCTTTCCACAGCCCAGCAAGTTGTCCACAATCTGTGGACAACGCTGGGGAGGGTCACATTCGTGTAACTAAGGTCACACCCGAGTGTCGACCGGTGGTTACCTGGCGTTCAGTGCAGGCGGGTGGCGGTGATGATGCCGCCCAGGATGAGTCCGAGGCCTCCGAAGAGGTACCAGTTGTTGGTGCCTCCGGGCAGGATGTCCATGTAGTTGAGGATGATCATCAACGACCCCAGGCCCAGCAGGGCGAACATCACCGGCGCCACCCAAGGCTCGGTGAGCTTCTCGCTGGCGGGGACCGGCGGGGTGTAGCGCCGACTGGCACCGGGCTGGCCGGGGTCGCTGCTCACCTTGACATCGGTGGGCCGCGTCCCCTTGGGGGTGACTCGGCCCCCGGTGGGCTTCTTCTTCGGAGGAGTGGCCATTCCGAGACAATAGGCGACGCCCGGACACCGGCCCGAACCAATGCCGGCCAATTGGGTTCACTCCGCCACCGAGGCACCGGTAGCCTGATCCGCACATGAGCGCACGGGTCCTGGTCATCGACAACTACGACAGCTTCGTCTACAACCTGGTCCAGTACC